>JBIINH010000150.1:0-5794 GCA_044337585.1 Bacteroidia bacterium | reverse complement strand
ATCGGGCACCAATGCTTGCAATGAGTCCTTTGTAACGAATTTGATCGGTTACGTAAAAACCTCCACGTTGTGGACTTACTTTCCACACATCACTTTGCTGACCCAACCTGAATGTTTGTGATTGCTCCCCATTGGCAAGTGGGATGGGTGCACCAATCCATGGTCTTATTACGTCAATCCATTGCATTTCTTGGAATTTAAGTTCAAATCCTCCAACAATTTTGTTCAAGGAATTTTTACTGGTAAGGGTACCCTCTGATTTCAAGGTGTATTCTTCAAAATAATGATCATGCCACAAGGTTGCAATGCCACCATTATTAAAAAATCCGTTGGGAAGGTTGGCAAAAGAAACACTGTCGTTGGGGTTGAAGTAAGAACCAGGAAGCAAATTAATGGATTGAGGGTCAAACACCTGATCAACTGAGGATGGCCGCCAATATCTGCCATTTGCATCAGCTCGAAGTCTTACGAAAAATCTTGATAAAAGCACGTTGTAGGTAAACCTTTTATTCAAGTTGTGCTTCCAATCAACGGAAGTCATATATGCATCATGCGTAAATGTGTTGGCATTGCCCATTTGTTCGCTAAACAAATATTGATATCCTGGTTGGAATGGCAAATCATTTCCAAAAATACGCAACATATTCACATCCTGATTGATTGTGGTAGAACGCAATTGAGAAAAAGTAAGCACCTTACCACCCGAAAAAAAGTAATTAAATTTAGCAAAGGCACTCCATTTGTTATCCTGATAGGGCGACCAAGCAGTGTTTGGGTAAAGTGATGATATGACCTGATCTGCGGGATTCTTATAAAACTCATCAGTAAAGGCACCTCTTAAAGCGATAGAAAATTTAAGTTTGTTGTTAAGTTTCTTTTTAAATAACGGACCATTTAAGTTTAGCTCGGCCACTTGGGTATTCCAAGTACTGTTCCATGATTCATTAAATCCAAAATTATCTCTTTTGTAGCTGGCAGCTATTTCAAATTTATCACCTCCATTGCGGGTTTTGGTTCGTATGACACCTGAAGTAGCATCCCCCACATCTGCTCCTACTCCACCTGTAGTGATTTCAATTTCATTGATGGCATTGGAACCAATATCCAATCCAAATCCGGTTCCGGCCATGGGATCGGTAACCCTTACCCCATCAATAAAAACTCCCGTTTCGTATGTACGACTTCCCCTAATGCTCACCCCTGCTGGTGATTGGATAACACCAGGTTGGGTATTTACTATTTGCTGAAGTTGACGCGCAGGTGCAAGTTCAATCACATCTTGTGAAATGGTGCTGACCGATGCCGATTTTTCAATATCAATAACAGGTTTTTTACCAATAATCACCACATCTTCCATGGTAAATGAGGTTGGAATTAACTCCAATTGCAGTTCTTTTACTTCGCCTGCCTTGAGTTTGATTTCGGTAAGCAATACTTTGGCATAACCAATATAAGAAACTTCTACATCATATGTACCCGGTTTAATGTTGCGGATAATGAACTTGCCATTTTCATCAGATGCAGCACCAAGTGAGGTACCCTTAATGATCACACTTACGCCTATCAAATCAGAACCATCCTTTTTGTCTTTAACAGTTCCTTGCAGGGTAGCCGTAGTTACCTGAGCCGAAACGGACAAAGTATACATACATAATAACAGGGTAAATATTTTTTGCATTCCTTGTTGCGCAAATTGTGCGGCAAAATAGATTTTTCATTTGAGTTGCAAAACGTTCGTTTATTATGATTTTATGAACAATTTAGAATGATTGATTGCGCATTACAGGTATCATAAATGCGGGTAACGTAGGCAAACAATAACCAAAGAATGGAAATAGCACAAACTTTCCAAGCATTTTTAAAGCCAATTCATACATTTGCACAACTTTTAACCATTACATTTTTTATGTCATTAGAAATTAAAGTACCTACCGTAGGCGAATCAATCAGTGAAGTGACCATAGCCCGTTGGAATAAAAAAACCGGAGATTATGTAGAAATGGATGAATTGCTTTGCGAGTTGGAAAGTGACAAAGCCACTTTTGAGCTAAATGCAGAAGCAGCCGGATTGCTAACCACTGTTGGCAATGAAGGCGACACGATAAAAGTGGGTGATTTGATTGCAAAAATAGATACATCTGCGGCAAAACCTGCCGGAAGTAAACCGGCTGAGACCAAAAAGGCCGAAGCTCCTGCACCTACAGCAAAGGCCGAAACCAAAACCGAAACAACCGAAAGTTATGCTACCGGAGCACCAAGCCCTGCTGCAGCAAAAATACTTGCCGAAAAAGGCATCGAATCAAAAGATGTTGTAGGTACCGGAAAAGACGGCCGAATTACCAAAGCCGATGCGATGGCTGCTGAGTTAAAGACAACAAGAAACGAAAGTAAAACCAGAAACGAGCGTACCGAAAAGATGACCTCTTTGCGCAAAACGGTTTCACGAAGGTTGGTAGCAGTGAAAAACGAAACGGCCATGTTGACTACATTTAATGAAGTAGACATGAAACCCATTATGGATTTACGTGCGCAATACAAAACAAACTTTAAAGATACACATGGCGTAAACTTGGGCTTTATGAGTTTTTTTACCAAAGCCGTATGTGTTGCACTTAAACAATATCCGGCAGTAAATGCCTATATCAATGGAGAAGAAATTATTTACCACGACTATTGCGATATTTCTATTGCCGTGAGTGCACCTAAAGGACTTGTGGTGCCTGTGATTAGGAATGCAGAAGCCATGACTTTAGCTGAAATTGAGAAATCGGTTGCTGCACTAGCCGGCAAAGCCCGAGACAATAAACTTACTTTAGAAGAAATGACCGGTGGTACATTTACCATCACCAACGGTGGTGTGTTTGGCAGTATGATGAGTACCCCAATTATCAATGCCCCTCAATCAGCGATATTAGGAATGCACAATATTGTGGAGAGGCCGGTAGCACGTGATGGGCAAGTGGTCATTAGGCCGATGATGTATTTGGCTTTAAGTTATGACCACCGCATCATTGATGGCAGGGAATCAGTAGGATTTTTAGTGAAAGTAAAACAGTGTTTGGAAAATCCGGTATTGCTTTTAACCGAAGGCAACGACCCGAATAAGATGGTTTTAGGACTTTAATATACATACATACTTTTCAAAAAAAAGACCGCATGAAGCGGTCTTTTTTTTAAAACAATTTCTCTTATTCTTTCTTGGTTAGTTTAAACCTGTATTTACTTGTTCTGCTTTACAAATATGCTTGTGAGGTGTCGAAATAAGAAGTCATGATTTTATTGCAAAAAACATATTTTGCAATCTTTACATTGCAATTTTATAATTATTTTGCTATTTATACATTGCATTTAAAGGATTAATTGCTAAGTTTGCCTGACAATTAAACGATATGGAATCCCTCTTAGAATCGCACAACCGACAGCTAAACAATCTAGAAATCAAGTTTCGCAGAAACCTGAATATAGATTGGAACGACCGCTTGATAGGCCTTAACGGGGCGCGTGGGGTGGGAAAAACTACCTTTTTGCTTACGCATATCAAAGAACAGTTAAGCAATTCGCCACATGCATTGTATGCCAGCATGGATGATTTTTACTTCAGCGAGGTGCCTTTGGTGCAGTTTGCTGATAGGTGGGTTAAGTCAGGAGGTACGCATCTGTTCTTAGATGAAATACATAAATATCCTAACTGGTCGCAAGAGCTTAAAAACATTTACGACCGGTATAAAAAACTGAAAGTTGTCTTTACCGGCTCATCTGTGTTGCACATCCAAAGCGGCAATGCCGACCTGAGTCGCAGGGCGGTGGTGTATACGATGGAAGGACTTTCATTCCGAGAGTTTCTGAATATTGAAGCAGGAACTTCGTTTGAAAAAATCACGATTGAAGACTTGGTAAAAAATCACCTGGCCATTTGCAAAGAGATTGTAGCCAAAGTAAAGCCGCTGGCTTACTTCGACAATTATTTGAAACATGGCTACTACCCTTTTTATCTGGAGAGTACAGCAACTTATCACCGCAAGCTGCTCAACACCATCAACCTGATGCTGGAAGTGGACTTGCCTTACCTGCGCCATGTAGAGGTGAAGTATATCCACAAGCTAAAGAAGCTATTGTACATGCTTTCGCAATCGGTGCCGTTTCAACCTAATGTATCGCAGCTGGCGACTGATATTGAAGTATCGCGCAATACGGTGATGCTGTATTTAAACTACCTGGAAGAATCGAAGTTGCTGAATTTGCTTCGAAGCAAAACAAGCAGCGATGCCTTATTGGCCAAACCGGAAAAGGTTTACCTGCACCATCCTAATTTATTGCATGCCATTGGCAGCGCAGCCTTAAACAAAGGCAATGAACGCGAAACATTTTTTTACAATCAGGTAAACAACATGTGCAAGGTTGCTTACAGCCCGCAAGGCGATTTTTTGGTTGAAGGCAAATTCACCTTTGAAGTAGGAGGAAAAACCAAAAGCAAAAAACAAATCAAGGCTGTTAAAAACAGCTATATCGCTGCCGATATGCTTGAATATGGATTTGAAAATAAAATTCCGCTGTGGTTGTTTGGCTTCTTATATTGAACAACATCTCGCCTTGTAGGAGAGGCTGTCCTGCTTTCAAATGTATTTGAAGATTACTTTATCACGGACGACACGTCCGCGATAACAAGGGTTAACAACCGTAGGTTTCAATCCGCGGTTGTTGTTTATTATTATTTCTAGGACAGCATCTCGTCTTGCGGGAAAGAAGTACTTTATTATAATTACCACGCGAAAGATTAGCTACGCTGAACTTAGTCCCGATAGCTACCGGGACGCGCGGTAGCAGGGAGTTTTGTTCTAACATTACTAAACGCTCAAGCCTCTTTTACTCGCATGCAAAATAGTTAAACCAATAACTTCGCTATTTTCATAACGTATAATGATATCATCATTGGTCATTTCTGCATTATCTGAATGGTTTGGCTTTTTGAAGTGTATGTACAAGGTGTCTGCTTCGGCATCGTAATCTGACCAAATATTTTTATGCTTTATAAAGTATGGCAATAAAACGTCTATCTCTTTTAGTTCTGCGATGCCCATAATTTTTTTCTTTTAACGAATTCTTGAGTTTTATTTGATATGTAAGCTGTGATTACAAAACCATCATCACTAGATAACTCTTTATAAACCACTACCACAAATTTATTATTTAATTCTGAAAATGTCTTGGTTCCAATCAACTCTCCAAATTTCCCCTCATAAACTGCATCTGGAAATTGAATCGTTTCGAGTATCTCAAAATAATATTCGGCAATTTCGGGATGACCTACAGAGATGTGCTGCCACCTTTCTTGAGTCAACCTAATTGGAATTTTATTTATAGATATTGCAATACTCATTACATATTCCTCCGATACTGCCCTCCTACCTCAAACAAGGCATGGGTAATTTGTCCCAAGGAGCAGTATTTTACGGTTTCCATCAACTCGGCAAAAATGTTTTGGTTGTGGATGGCTACTTGTTGTAAACGGTGCAGCATCTCCTTGCCTTTTTCGGCATTGCCTTTTTTTAATTCGTTCAACATCGTTATCTGGTATTCTTTTTCTTCAGTAGTTGAGCGAATCACTTCCTTTGGCAAAACAGTTGGCGAACCTTTGCTGCTCAAGAATGTATTTACACCAATAATCGGAAACTCGCCTGTATGTTTCTGCATTTCGTAATACATGCTTTCTTCCTGAATTTTGTTGCGCTGGTACATGGTTTCCATAGCGCCTAACACCCCTCCGCGTTCAGTAATTTTATCAAACTCACTCAAC
>JBIINH010000025.1:0-18974 GCA_044337585.1 Bacteroidia bacterium | reverse complement strand
AATCATAATTCCCGGCAATAGTGGGAATACCTCTTTTTCTAATTTCATCGATCACTTCATTGGGCCAAATATTGTAGCCCACTAAATCACCTAAGCAGTATACGGAGTCAGGTTTTGTTATTTCAATGTCTTTGAAAAATGCTTCCAATGCGGGAAGGTTCGAGTGAATATCACTGAATAATGCAATTCTGGTCATACAGGTATTTATTAAATTTGTTAACTGTTATTTGAGTAATATTTTTTTCTAAACCAAAAAGCAACATTAACTAAAGCGATTAAGGCAGGCACTTCTACCAATGGCCCTATAACACCTGCAAAAGCTTGTCCGCTGTTGATGCCAAACACACCAATAGCAACAGCAATAGCCAATTCAAAATTGTTTCCTGTTGCTGTAAATGCAATAGATGCGCTCTTTGAATAATCAGCACCAAAATATTTTCCGGCAAAAAAACTTGCAACGAACATTACTACAAAATAGATAACAAGTGGAATTGCTATACGAATAACATCCATTGGTATTTGCACGATGAGTTCCCCTTTTAAACTAAACATCACCACAATGGTAAACAACAAAGCAATCAACGTAATGGGAGAGATTATCGGAACATATTTTTCTTGAAACCATTGGTCTCCTTTGAATTTAATAAGTGCATATCGACTAATGATGCCCAATGCAAATGGAATGCCTAAATATATCCCTACACTTTCAGCAATTTGTGCTATTTCAATATTCACATCAAACCCGGTGAAACCGAAAACGGGAGGAAGTATGGTGATGAAAATGTAAGCATAGAAGCTATAAAGCAACACCTGAAAAATACTATTCAATGCGATGAGGCCTGCAGCATATTCCCTATTGCCATCAGCCAAATCATTCCATACCACGACCATAGCAATACAACGTGCCAATCCTATCAGGATTAATCCGATCATGTATTCTGGATATCCTTGTAAAAAAATTAATGCCAAAAAGAACATCAGTATCGGGCCAACAATCCAATTTAATAGCAAGGATACGCCAAGCACTTTTGTGTTTTTAAAAACCTTTCCCATCTGCTCATACTTCACCTTTGCCAGTGGTGGGTACATCATCAATATTAATCCAATAGCCAAAGGAATATTGGTTGTACCTGAAGAGAATGAACTGATAAATTGATTACTCGTGGGAATAAAATACCCAATTGATACTCCGGCCAACATGGCTATAAATATCCATAGCGTTAAGAAGCGATCCAAAAAGCTCAACTTCTTTCTATTGGCTACAGGGGCACAATTATTTACTGTCATATTTATGAATTTAACAGCAACCGCCACCGGGAGTACATGTATTGCCCGTAGCCAATGTAGAAAGGTTGACTCTCAATTTCTCTTTAGGTATACCACAACTGTCTTCAGCCAAGCAAGCTGTATATTTTGAAACCAAGACAAAGTTTTTCCCATTAAAATCTAAATCATATTTCCCAATGGTTTCTGCCTGGTGTTCCACTTCAATTTCCAAGTTGGTCAATCCAAGTTTTTCTTCAGAAAGCTCGATAATACTAAGCAGTTTTTCGGGTTTCAGCCGATGGTCAATATCATTGGCATTCCATAATTGAAAATTTGCAACTTTTTCTGTCCTGATTGTACCGCCACAATCGATAAAGTGTTTGGTAACAACCCCTATTTCGGTAATGTGAAAATGTGCTGGAACCATTGTTCCATTTTGCAATTCAAAGTTTACTTCATCAACTGATTTCAATTGATTTTTTATCTGTTCTATATTCATTTTTTATGATTTATTTTCTTTTATTCAATCAGCAACACTTTTTATTTTTTTTGTTTAAGTTGGTTTCAATACGTGCAAAATATTTTTGCAAAGTGCCGATTGCTTTTTCATCAATGCAATAGCAAATTGTGTTGCCCTCAATGTCTCCTTTTATGACACCGGCATTTTTTAGCTCTTTGAGGTGTTGAGATACCGTTGGCTGTGACAGCGGAATTACATTGACAATATCGCTACAGATACAAGCATCCACCGAAAGCAGGTAATCAATAATGGCTACCCTTGCCGGATGTCCTAATGCCTTGGCAAGCGTGGCTATGCTGTTTTGTTTTTCGGTAAAATGTTCGGTTTTGGTGGCTCCCATTTGTAATATTTAATATTGCAATATTACGATATAGCATACAAAAGCAATATTATCTTTTTGCATTTTTAAAAAATCTTAACTGAGTTGCATGGATAGTAAGCCAAGAGTAAGGTCTTGCTGTGAATATTTATTTTGTTGATACAAATTTTCCTTCGGTATTGATGAAGCCACTTTTGCTGTCAATTTTTACCAAGGCCCAATTATCCCTATAGACACCAAAATACCCGATGCTGTCGTAAATAGCAGGAACAACTTCTTTTCCTTTATCATTTATGAAACCATATTTATTGTCATGTTTTACCAAGGCCCAATTATACCTGTACACTTCAAAATATCCGATGCTGTCATAAATAGCAGGAACAACTTCCTTTCCTTTATCATTTATAAAACCATACTTATTGTAGTGTTTTACCAAGGCCCAATTATACCTGTATACTTCAAAATACCCGATGCTGTCATAAATAGCAGAAACAACTTCTTTTCCTTTATCATTTATAAAGCCATACTTATTGTCAAGTTTAACAAGCGACCAATCATATTTATATTGACCAAAAAATCCGGTTGTATCGTATTGTGCGAGTGCATGGAAGTGGCAAAATACCAAACCAAGAAACAATATTGAAACAATTCTTTTCATGCGATTTAGATTTTAAAGGATTTTTTACATTGAACAATTGCCAGTACAATTTTAGTAATTATTCCTCTCGTTGTCAATATACTAGTCACTGTTTTTAAAAGTGTACAAACGGTTGTATACGTTTCTTATCGAAAGTAAACGAAAGCCATACGACTACCTTTTGTGGGTTGGCCAATCTTTGCATCGTCATTTCGACTCAAACAAAAATCCGAAATGATGACATACACCGGTTGCCGCATTTGCACCAAGGCGCCAGCAAGATGCAGAGCTGTGGTATGTGAAAAGTAAAATCAATTTAAAACCATTTAATTAAAAAAACATGAACAACTTACGTAACTCCGTACGCCTAATTGGCCGCTTAGGTCAGAATCCTGATGTTAAAAAACTTGAATCAGGAAAATCATTTGCCAAATGCTCCATTGCTACATCCGAGGTATATCGGAATGAGGCAGGCGAGAAAGTAGAAGACACCCATTGGCATAATGTGATTGCCTGGGGCAAGCAAGCCGAGCTGTTTGAAAAGTACCTGAAAAAGGGAAGCGAAATTGCTATTGAAGGCAAGCTTAGTAGCCGTACCTATCAAGATAAAGACGGCAACAAACGTTACACCACCGAGATTGTAGTGAACGAATTGCTGATGATTGGTGGCAAGAAAAACTAAAACCTTATTGCCTCTTATTTTAAGCCCCTCACTTTGCTGTGTAGGGGCTTTTTTTGCATAAAAAAACCCCAACAGTTTGGTGTTGGGGATTTTTGTGTGGGCCCTGTTGGAATCGAACCAACCACCCCCTGATTATGAGTCAGATGCTCTAACCGAATGAGCTAAGGGCCCGATGGATTGCTCCATGCATTAACTAAACAATAGCGAGTTGGTTGGTTAATGGGGTGCAAACATATATTTTTACCCATTGTTATACAAATGTAATGACTAAAATATCGGCAATCATTTTTGACTTAGGTGGTGTAATCCTAAACATTGATCAAGAAAAAACCTTAAGGGCTTTTAGGCGACTGGGACTTGAACTGGAAGATGTGCATACAGAAATGCCGATATTTAATGAATTTGAAACCGGACGGCTGACGGTTGAAGAGTTTAGGCTCATATTGAAAACCAAACTGCACGGCCAAATATCAGACGAACAAATTGATGCCGCTTGGAATGCCATGATTTTGGATTTGCCAAATGAGAGGTTGGAAATCATCAAAAAACTACGAAAACACGTGAAAGTATATTTGCTTAGCAATACCAATGCCTTACACATGCAGGAATTTTATGCAACGCTTGAACGTACACATGGGGTAGACAGTTGGAACAATCTTTTTGATACTATTTTTTACTCCTATCAAATTGGGTTGCGCAAACCCGATACACCTTGTTTTCGATATGTTTGTCGCCAAATAAACCTAGCCCCCGAACAATGCCTGTTTATTGATGACAGCAAAGTAAATATTCGTGGGGCTGAGGCTTCGGGTTTAAAAACGCATTGGTGTCATGCGCCCATTAGCATGGAAACTTTACCTGAATTACTTGCTGTGCTAAAAACAACAAATCCCAGGCACAACTGATTGGAAACGACCGCGCCCCGCAATGCTTTGCATTGCGGGGCGCGGTCAAATAATATGAATTATGCTTCAGCTTATTTCTGTGCGGGAGCCGGTGTAACCGGTGGGGCTACAATACCGAGTTTTTTCATCACCAATTTCATCACGTCATCGCCTTCTGGTTTGTATAGTAGTGGTGTGCCTGGGCTTGAATCAAAAATGTAAGAATACCCATTTTCCTTGGCAACGTCAGCTATTGCTTTTTTTGCTTTCTCAATAATTGGCTTTAATAATTCTGTTTCTTTATCACGAATTTTTTCCTGTGCAGTTTCTTGAAACTCTTGGATACGCATTTGCATGTCTCTTAACTCCTTTTGTTTCAATTCTTTAATTGCTTCGGGCATTTTTCCCTCATTTTTTTGATAGTCGTTATATTTAGTATCCAACTCTGTTGACATGGTACGGAGTTGATCTTGAAACTGTTTTCCGTAAGCTTCCATATCAGTATTGGCTTTTTTGTAATCAGGCATTTCTACCAAGAGTGACTGAAATTCAATGTAGCCAAACTTATTTTGACCTTGAGCTGTAAATAAACCTGCTAGTGACAGTAGCCCTGCAAGTAATAGGTTTTTGGTTTTGTTCATCATTTATTCGTTTTTGTTTTGTTATCGTTGTCTTTGGCGTTCTTGTTTACGGTTACACCCATTTCTGCCAACACCTCGTCACTCCGATCGTATTTGGCATTTGAGTACAACATAATCATTTCACCTGATTTTGCAAATATAAAGTCGTAGGCATTCTTTTTAGCAACATTTTGCACAGCCATGAATATTTTATCTTGAATAGGCTTCACCAACTCTTGTCTTTTCTTAAACAATTCACCGTTGTAGCCAAACTTCTGATTACGATAATCTTTTAATGCTTTCTCCTTATCCTTTATCTCTGATTCTCTTTTTTTACGCAAATCTTCGGTTAACAGAACTTGTTCTGCTTTTAAATCTCTGTACATTTTATCTATTTCTTCCTGCATCTTATCCATTTCTTTTTGCCATTCTTCTGCCATCATATCCAATTGTTTTTGAGCAGAGCGATACTCAGGCATCATGTCTAAAATATATTCTGTATCTACATATCCAAATTTTTGGGCATTGGCCCCAATCGTGGTTACAAAAACAAGTAGCGTTATTAAGAGTATTTTTTTCATTATTCTTATACTATTGAATTGGTGAACATAACGAGATTTAGGTGGAAACGACATTCATTATTTTAAAACTGCTGACCTAGGATAAAGTGAAACTGAGGGATATTGGCATTAGGAAAGAACGGAACTTTGTCAAAACCACGAGCATAGTCAAGTCCCAATAAACCAAACATTGGCAAAAACACCCTTAAACCCACGCCTGAAGAACGGAAAATATCATACGGATTAAATGCATCGTAATTAGACCAGGCACCTCCTGCTTCCAAAAACACCAATGGGTATACTGTTGCTTGCGGATTTAACGAAATTGGGTAGCGCAACTCCATTGTGTAACGGTTGTAAATAATTCCACCTGAGCGTACAATTGCACCTGTTCTTGGATCTGGCACCACTGGTGTTAAAGAGTTATCTGCATATCCACGCAATGCAATGAGCTCACGTCCATCAAGATTAAATCCAACCAATCCTGCTCCTCCTAACCAAAATCGCTCAAATGGGGTGTATGGCAATTGTGCATTATATCTTCCTATCATCCCCACATTTACACGTGTCATCAAGACCAAGTTTCCAGCAAGCTTGGAGAACCATGAAGCATCAAATTTCCATTTATGAAATTCCAACCATTGTGTTTTCTCACCAAAGTCCATGGTTGAATAATCTTTGCCATTAAGAAGTGAGTATGGTGGCGTGAACTGAACTGACATAGATATGTTGGAGCCTGCTCTAGGGTAAATCAATTGATCAGTTGAGTTGCGGCTTAAGGTCATTTTCAAACTTAGACTATTTGATACCCCTTCAGGAATAATTGATAGAAAACTTTGGCCAAGAACATTGGTAAAATTAGTATATCGTTGAAATATCAATTGCGATTGCAATACAAAAAAGTCGTCAGGAAATTTCAATCTTTTGCCTAAACCCACATTCACACCGGAAGTAAGGAGTTGGGTACGCAGCGGGTTTCCTTTTGCATAACCATTGGTCTGAATAGAGTGAAATACAGATACAGTAAGTGAGATAGGCTTTTTGCCCCCCAACCATGGTTCGGTAAATGAAGCACTGTAGGATTGAAAAAAGGTACCGTTGGTTTGCGCTCGCAATGAAACACGTTGCCCATCACCGGATGGTATAGGGCTCCACGCGTCTTTGTCGAAAAATCTTTTGGTAGAGAAATTATTTAACGTAAGGCCAAGAGTTCCTACAATTGATTGTGCTCCCCAACCTGCCGAAAGTTCAATTTGATCATTAGGTCTTTCTTCAACGATATATTCAATATCTACTGTGCCGCTTTCTGGGTGAGGAACAGGGTTTACATTTAATGCTTCAGGATTAAAATACCCAACTTGTGCAAGTTCGCGTAATGAGCGTGTAATATCAGAACGGCTGAATAACTGACCAGGCTTCGTGCGCAATTCCCTCATAATAACATGGTCGCTGGTTTTTGTATTTCCAGTTACCATCACTTTGTTTATACGTGCTTGTTCTCCTTCATTAATTCGTATCTCTAAATCAATCGAGTCATTTTCTACCAATACTTCAACTGGATTGATATTAAAAAACAAATATCCATCATCCATGTAAAGTGTGCTTATATCAAGTCCATTTTGATTCATATTCAACCTAGAATCAAGTTTTGATTGGTCATACACATCACCAGGTACAATTCTTAAAATGGAATTTAGCTCTTCAACAGTGTATTTTGTATTGCCAATAAATTGAATTTTACGAAAAAAGTATTTGCTACCTTCATCAATACGAATGAAAATACCAATTGTTTTATCATCATGTCGGTAAATTGAATCTGTTACTATATTGACGTCCCGATAACCCATTGTTAGGTATTTGGCCAACACCTTTTGTTTATCATCGTTATACTTTTCTTCTTCAAATCTTGATTTGGCTAAAAGGTATCGCTTAGGGCGAGTATCTTTCATCAATTTGCGAAGTTGGGCACTAGTCAATGCTTTATTCCCTTCAAAAATGATATCTTGAATTTTTATTTTGTCGCCCCTATCAATTGTTAGTTTCAATTTGGCAGTATTTTTATTTACATCGTCTGCCACTTGCTCAAAAGCAACTGTTGCATCTAAGTAACCTTTCTCGCTGTAATATTTTTTTATTTCATAACGGGTATTGGATAGCAAGTTATCAGTAATTACCTGACCAGCTTTTAATGTGATTTCTTCGCGAAGGGTATTGGCTTGTGATTTTTTTAAACCTTTGATAGAAAAAGTAGAAAGTCTTGGCTTCTCTTTAACACTAATTTCGAGTGAAATTTTATCCCCATCTATAGTTAAAACCTTTATCACAACATCATCAAATAACTTTTGCTTCCATAAATTGCTTATGGCTTTTGTGATGTCTTCTCCGGGCACTTTTATTTTTTGTCCTAGGGTTAATCCTGAAAAAACAGCAAGTACATTTTTATCATAAAAACTGGTTCCTGTAATTACAATTTGCTCGAGGGTATATGATTGAGGAAAATCATAATCAACAACTGAAATTGGAATTGAGTCTGTTTTAGGTTGGCTGCGTGTTGAATCTTGCTCTTGAGCAAATAAGTTGAGAGGTGCCACTAACAACAGAAAATTAATATATTTCAGTATGTGATTACGCTTCATTTGATAATGCAACTTGTTCGCTGGTTTTTCCAAATCTTCTTTCTCTATTTTGAAAGTCGATGATGGCTTCATACAAATCGGGTTTTCGGAAATCAGGCCAAAGTTTGTGCGTAAAATACAATTCGGTATATGCCATTTCCCAAAGCAAAAAATTACTTATTCGATGCTCGCCACTTGTTCTTATCATGAGCTCGGGTTCTGGATATGCTGCTGTATTTAAGTTTTTGCTAATGGTTTGCTCATTAATCTGATCAATGCTTAATGTTCCATTATGTACTTGATGTGCTATATTTTTTACTGCGTTTACCATATCCCAACGGGAGCTATAGCTTAACGCTAAAATAAGTGTCATTCGTGTGTTGGCTTTTGTCTCTTCAATTGCTTCGGCCAATTCTCTTCTGCATTTTTCGGGTAAGTCATTCGGATTTCCGATGGTTTCCAACTTAATATCGTTTTCTATCAATGTTTTGGTTTCGCTTCTGATGGTTGATACCAAAAGTTCCATTAAAGCATTGATTTCAATTTTTGGCCTACTCCAGTTTTCAGTGGAGAAGGCATAAAGGGTTAAATATTTAACACCTAATTCTGCACACCCTTCAGAAATTTCTTTCACAGATTTTACCCCATGCTGGTGCCCGAAAATGCGAAACTTGCCTTTCCCTTTGGCCCAACGGCCGTTTCCATCCATTATCACTGCAATGTGAGTGGGGAGTTTTCCTAAATCAATTTTATCTTTTAAACTCATGCCTTCCGCCAAACTCTTCGATGCGAAATTAATAAAATCTACGGCACTTCAAGCGCTTATAAAAACGATAACTTATGCTAACGGTACTTATTATATACCAATCTGTAAAATCGGCATTGCCACGTTGGTATCCCTTTTCACTCAACGGGAGCCCAGTTTCTAGCCCAGACGGGTCAGTTGCAATTGCTACCATTGAGCCTTTTTTAGATTGAACATTTTCGTAACTATCCGGATAAACCGTGCTCACATCATCTAAATAGTCGCTATACGACCTGCGAAATCCAATATTCCAATTGAAAGCAAAGTGTTTGTCAAATTGCCATTTGTAGCCAATTCCCATTGGAATTGTAACTGCAAACAAAGAGTATTGTGTTTCTTCAGTTCGTATATTTCTAAGTTGTATTGTTTGTCCAACATAATTTGCTGTTGGGTTAAACTGTGTAAAGGATAATCCTAAAAACACATAGGGAGTATGGCGTTTATCGTTCACATCTACCCCATACTTAAAGAAATTAAACTCTACTACTCCCGAAAATTCGGTTAGGGATGTTTTGAAGTTGAGATTACGTACTTTGCTTGCTTCAAAGTTTTTGTCGTCTCCTGAAATTGATGTTGTTAGTAAATTGAATGTAATTGCAAATGAGCTTGACATATTTACCCTAGCAAAACCGCCAATCGCAAAATGACTTTCACCTAAAACTGGACTTGGAGCAAGATCACCAAAATAATTCGATCCCCCGAGCATAAAGCCTGGTTCAAAGTGTTGACTAAGTCCAAATTTGCTTAATATAGCAAACAGGAAAATAAATTGTAATTTAAGCTTGTTCATTATTTAAATGATGGGCATTGCAATTTTTTCTTTAACCTAAACGTAACGGATATTCCCCCAAATATATAGATATCGTTTACATCTATACTTTTGTTTGAGCGGCTGTCACCTTCTTTGAACAAGGGATCTCCTCCAATCTTTTCAGCACTTCTATCTGATAATACTCCAGCAATTTCTCCGTTTCCCCTAGCAACTATTTGTTGATTGGCGTATTTTCCACCAACATCATCTAGGTAATTCGTAAATGTGTATCTAGCACCAATTTCTAACCCTACAGTCCATCTGTCTGATACTCTTTTTTTAACACCCAAACCAAACGGAATGCAAAATTGTGTGAGCGTGTATTTTTCTAAATCGTTGTATTGTGTAGTTCCTTGACCTTCGGTTCCTAATGGCTGAAGTTCATAATCTTTTCCTTGATAGGTTGCTGTGGGGTTATAATTAAAAACACCTATCCCAACAAACACGTATGGAACAAACGGTTTCTTCGCATAACGCTTAAAACTATATGGTAAAATATTGAATTCGAGTTGTGTTGAGAATTCCCAAACATCGGAATAAAAGCTCAGGTTTCTTTGCTTGTGGTACTCAACTGTAGAAAGTGAATCCGCCCCTGTAATTCTTCCATATCCCAAATATCCTTTTACAGTAAAACGTTGATTAATATTATACCTTAATAATATGCCTGCAGCTGGTCTTGTGGTACCTATGTTTATAAATTTACCACTTAAATCCCCTATATAGTTGGAGCCTCCAATCAAAATACCGCCTTCAAAAAACTGTGCATTTGTTCTATTTACAGGCATTATCGCTGCTAAAAGCAGGATATATAATAATCTTGTTGGTTTATTTTTCACAATCATTTAACGCGCCAATATAGCCAAAAATGTTAATGTGCGAAAAAAAAATAAAAATTTAAAAACAGATTAATAAAATCTTGGGCAACGCATTACTTTGCCTTGGAATCTTCGTGAGGTTACGTTACCGAACTTATAGCTCATGGTAACTCCTATGATATAATACATATCATTGCCATCAATTTTTCCACGTTGGCGACCTGGTATTCCCCAAGTACCTGGTACAGAACCTGGTGGCATGTCGGGTGGATTTTTTGAACTTCTATCATATGCTATTCTTGCATCTTGACTTCCAAGTGAATTCGGATTAGGGTAGCGGCTTTGAGTGCCATTTATATCATCTAACCAACTAGTGCCCGTTAAGCGGACTCCTGCTTCAAACCCGAGTATCCAATTTGGTGAAAGGTAAGTTCTTAGTCCAAATCCAATTGGAATATTATATGTTGTTTGGCTGTAATCAATACCAGAGGTGTTTAACTCGGCTAGGTTAAATTCCCTTCCCCTATAGAAAGTTTTGGGTGTAAAATATGTAAAACCAATACCTCCAAAAATGTAGGGAATGGTTCTATTTACAATACGTTTACCTTTTGATCTATCTTGCAATAAATTTAATTCGAATTGTAAAGAGGCCTCAAGCATGTCAGTGTAAAAATTTAGATTGCGTGCTACTTGCCATTTACTGCTTGAAAAAGAATCTATACCAGCAATCCTAAGATAGCCAACATTTGCTCTTATAGCCAATCTTTCGGCTGCATGATATCTTACAAAGCCAAATATTCCACCTCTCATTTGCTTGAAGGTGCTGGCATTGGCAAATATTTCATTATTTACATCACCGTAGTAACCGGTAAGTCCAACCATACCGCCAGCTTCCCAAGATTGGGAAAATGCGGTGTTAACTGCAATAGTTGAGATTAAAATGAGTTTTTTAATACAATTCATATAGTCTTGAAGGGTAGGTAAACTTCTACAATTATACGTTTCTATTATCAATTCCCCACATTAATTTTTTTCTTAATGTGTTCAAGTAATTTTCCTCATGAAATTTTAGCAAACTAAACTGATATTCTGCCTTTCGTACAGCTAAGTTGACCGTAGAAAAAATTGTTTCGGAACGTGAATCTAAGGTCACTAAAAAGGAAGTGCTTCTATCTTCTACTTCAAAAGAAATGACATGTTCATCGGAAATAACCATCGGCCTCACGTTAAGATTGTGGGGTGCTATGGGCGTAATTACGAAGCTGTTGCTTCCTGGAAATAATATAGGACCTCCGCAACTTAATGAGTAACCTGTAGAGCCAGTAGGTGTTGAAACGATTAATCCATCTGCCCAGTACGAGTTCAAAAACTCCCCATTTAAATAAGTATGAATAGTCATCATTGAGGAGGAGTCTTTTTTATGAATAACAAAATCATTTAATGCGTATGGGGCTTGGTCGAAAATATTGGCATCAGATTCAAGCTTTAGCACACTTCGTTTTTCCACAGTATAATATCCCCTGTTCAATTGCTCAAGTAATTTCACAATATCGTTGCGGTTTTCACCTGTTAAAAAACCTAATCGGCCCATATTGATACCCAATACTGGAATTGCAGTGTTGTGAATATACACTAAGGAATCTAGCATAGTGCCATCTCCACCCAATACAATCATAAAATCAGGTTGCAATTTCATCAACTCATCTCTATTTGTATATGAGGAAGTATTTGAAATACGAATATTATTTGCCACGCACTGTGCCAAAAAAACATCTTCAGTGCAATAATTTACCCCCATAGCTTTCAACTCATCAAACAAGGTTTGTATGAATGTTGCATTGCTATGTTTAAATACCCTACCAAAGATGGCGATGTTCATATGCGAACTAATAATGTAAATAATGAATTAGATATTTGTATTTAGATTCGATATCATCATGAGTAGGTTCTGCATTGTATACTGATAGCACTTGATATTTGAATCTTTCAAAAGCACTTAAAACTTTATTTACATGCGTGATATTAAGTTTTAGTGTTAGCAACAAACTTCCTGGCTGATTGGCAGATTGGCTTAGTGATAAAAAAATAATTTTTGCATCATTTCCCTCTACCAATCTTGATATTTCTGAAAGACTGTAATCATTGGGTTGTAAGAGTATGCTAAAAATAGCACCAGGCAAATTCAATCCTTGTATTTCAGGGGTCGATACCAAATCAATTAATTTAATCACACCTAGGTATTCCTCTTCTTGATTGATAACAGTACAAATGGTTGATTTTTGCTGTGCAAACAAGGGTAAAAGTTGCAAAATATGTGTATTATGAGATACGGAAGGAATATTGGTAATACTAATAAAGTGCTGAATTTTTTGTTTGCTTTTTTCTTCTTCAATGTTTGTATACCTAATAGTACCCAGTAATTTTTTATCTTCTACCACAGGCAATGCCTCTACTCCTGCATCTTGCATCAAATGTAATGCTACCTCTACTGTATCATTCAGTTTAAGTGGCAAAATACCGGCATCTATTAATTCGGCAGCTATCATTTGTTTTGGAATAATTTTTCATAAAAAGTAGATGCAATGGCATTAAATTGTTGTGGATGTTCCATCATTGGTGCATGCCCACACTGGTCAATGAAATGCAGTTCTGAATTTGGCATCAATTGATGAAATTCCTCTCCTACTTCGGGTGGCGTTACCGAATCTTGCTTGCCCCATATCAGGCATACCGGCAAGGTAAATCCCGGAATATCTTTGCGCATATTGTGCCTAATGGCAGATTTTGCCATTGTTAATATTCGCAGTGCTTTCCCTTTATCCTGAATGGTATTATACACCTCATCCACCAATTCATCCGTTGTTGATGCCGGATCAAAAAAGGTTACTTCAATTCGTTTTCTCAAATATTCTTTATCTCCTTTACGTGGATACGAGGCGCCAAAAGCATTTTCGTATAAACCGGAGCTGCCAGTAAGAATTAGCGAATGCACTCGCTCGGGATGTTTTTTGATGTACACCAATGCAACGTGGCCGCCTAATGAATTTCCAAGAAAATTTACTTTATCGTATTGTTTATATTCAATAAAATCGTGAATGAAATTTGAGAGTCCTTCAACACTCAATTTCAAAATATTCATTTCAAAAATAGGCATCAAGGGGATTACCACTTTGTATTTTTGTGAAAAATGATTGAGTACGTCTTTCCAATTACTCAACGCTCCAAAAAGTCCGTGAAGCAGCAACAACACTTCACCTTCACCCTGTTCAATGTACTTAAACTGACCTTCCGTCCTGATATGAATATCCATTCAACGATTATTTAGCGCAAGATATAATTCTATCTGAAATTAACTACAAGCTATTGTGCAGCCAAAGTGAGAAAATTTTTGATGATTGCCAAACCGTTTTCTGTAAGGCATGATTCGGGATGAAATTGAACGCCCCGTATAGGAAGGGTTTTATGCCTGATTGCCATCACTTCTCCTTGCTCCGTATGCGCAATCACATCCAAACTTTGCGGCAGTTGGCTAATAACCAACGAGTGGTAGCGGGTAACCTTCATCTGCTTTGGCATCCCTGCAAAAAGCATATCGGAATCGACTATAATTTGGCTTTGCTTGCCGTGCATGGGCATGATGGCATGATGCAGCTGCGCACCAAAAAACTGCCCTATCGCTTGGTGCCCAAGGCAAACACCCAAAATAGGCATATATTGATAGTAGGCACTTATCAAGTCCATTGTTTGACCCGATTGAATTGGGGTACCCGGACCAGGAGATATTACCAATGCATCATAATTTGACGGTATATCCAAAGGCAGTGCTTCATCATTCCGAAACACATCGCACACCGCTCCACATTGCTCAATATAGTCTTTAAGCATGTAGGTGAATGAATCGTAATTATCTAGCAGGAGGACTTGCATGAATGCTGTTTAAATTATTTTTAATTGAAAGTATTACTATTGCAATAATTTCATAGCAAAGTAACACAAATGATAAAAACCCTAAAACAATTCATTTCCCCCTTTCGAAAAATTGTATACAAGAACCTGAAAGGCAGGCCTTGGAGCTATGGGTACAATGATACCCGATGGGAACTCATTAATAATACCATTCGCAATGAAGCCCATCTCAATCAGTTTGCCCAAAACCTTATTCCAAATCAATATGCCATAGGCTTTGATGAACGATTGGTGGAATACCCTTGGTTATTTTCAAGGTTAATTAAACTTAAAGGACAACAAGTACTTGACGCAGGTTCTACATTTAATTTTCCATCATTGGTTAGCCATCCGGCCGTTCAACAAAATCATTTTACAATCTATACGTTTTATCCTGAGCAGGAAAGTTTCAATAAGCAACGCATTTCATATGTATATGGTGATTTAAGAAGCCTACCATTCAAAGACAATCATTTCGACTGTGTTGTTTGCCAATCAACCATCGAGCATATTGATATGGACAATTCCATTTATGGCTATGAATTGGCTTCAAATAAAGAAGTAACTCAGAAAAGTTATGAATATGAAAAAGTAGTGCATGAAATCGTAAGGGTATTAAAATCAAATGGCAAATTACTCCTTACTTTTCCGTACGGCAAGTTTGAGAATCATGGTTTTTTTCAGCAGTTTGATGCTGAAATGCTTGGCAGAATTTCCAATTATCTTCATCAATATGGGCAGCCGAGTACGCATTATTTTAAATATACGCCTCAAGGTTGGATAATATCAACCGCATCAGACTGCAATGATTGTGAGTCATATAATCCGCATACCGGAAAAGGAATTGGAAATGATGGCGCAGCTCACAGCAGGGCCATTGCCTGTATTGAATTTGTTAAAAAATAAGTAAACCATTTGAAATGAAAATTATTGTAACAGGAGGAGCCGGATTTATCGGATCACATTTGGTAGATATTTTATTGTCGAAAGGAAATCAAGTATTGGTTGCCGATGATTTTTCTTATGGCAAAAGGGATTTTTTGGAAACTGCCAATCCGTTGCTACACATTGCAGAAGGTGATATTACTTCAGCTTCTTTTGTACAAGATATATTTAGCTCCTTTCAACCCGACCTTGTTTTTCACCTTGCAGCACTGCATCATATACCAACGTGCGAAAACAAACCTGATATTGCATTACGCATTAACGTAGAAGGTACACAACATATATTGAATGCTGCTGCAAAAGCCGAACAATTGAAACGAATCGTGTTTGCATCAAGTGGTGCCGTATATGATATTATTAACGACCCATTATTGGAAGAATCTACACCAACCATTCCATATGATGTATACAGTGTTTCAAAACTTGCAGGCGAATATTTAATGCGTTTGTGGGCTCACAAATTTGGCAAGCAAGCCATTGTTGCCAGAATATTTAATACCATAGGCGGAAGAGAAACCAATGCACACCTCGTACCTGAAATTGTTGACCAATTGCTGGCCGGAAAGTCAACCATAGAACTTGGAAACCTGGAACCTAAGCGCAGTTATATTGATACCCGCGATACCTCAGCCGGATTGTATGCTCTGGGAATGATGGCACATGATACGTCATTTGACGTGTTTAATTTAGGTCGTGAAGACGAATTCAATGTTAAAGAAATTGTAGAAATGCTTGCAGATGCACATGGCAGCAGTGTGTTGATTGAACAATCTGCTTCTCGCATGCGCAAGGTAGACCGCATCAAGCAACAGGCATCCATGCATAAAATGAAAACAATCGCAAAATGGCAGCCTACCTACACTGTAGCTGAAGGAATACGATATGCTTATAACTTTGCCAAAGAAAAACGAGTAAGATGAAAAAATTGCACCTGTGCTTAAACCTGATAGCAGATCCAAATTGGCATGGAGGCAGCATCTACATCCATAATATTGTACACGCCCTGTCCAAGTTGCCTTCTGAAGAACGGAGTAAAATAAAACTGAGCATTGCTACACAAGATGTGTCGTTTATTCCTGATGAAATAAAAAACAAAGCAGATGAAATTTACCACGACAGTTTTTTTCATCTTGCCTTTTACAAAATACTTAGAATACTGCCACCTATTTTTCGCTTGCGTATATTTAATTTCAGAAAAATTGATTGCTACTACCCCGCAGGTAATTTGCCCCGCAAGTGGATATTTAATTGGGCGGGATGGATTCCGGATTTTCAATACAGGCATTTACCACATTTATTTTCGAAAGAAGAGTATGCCAGCCGTGATGCACGAAACCTGCATCTTGCCAAAGAGTCACCGGTACTTGCATTTAGCAGTGCACATGCCATGAATGATTATTTTACTTTCTTTCCTGCATACAAAGGCAATGAATATTTATTGCATTTTGTTAGCAATGCAAACGAAGCCTGGCTGAAAGAAAACGCTGAAGACACGTTTGCCAAATACCAATTGCCCGAAAAATTCTTTATGGTTTGCAACCAATTTTGGAAACACAAAGACCATGAGACCGTAATAGATGCCATCCATCTACTTAAGCAAAAAGGAATACAGGTACATGCTGTATGCACCGGTGCAACTGAGGATTTTCGTAATCCCGACTATTACCCGTCTTTGCTTAGTCGTGCCGAAAAACTGGGTGTAAGTGATCAGTTTATTGTATTGGGGTTTATATCACGAAAAGACCAAATTCAACTCATTCGCAAATCGATGGCAATCATTCAACCTTCACTTTTCGAAGGCTGGAGTACGGTTGTAGAAGATGGGCGTTCATTAGGCAAAACTATTTTCTTAAGCGACTTCCCTGTACATATTGAGCAAAATCCACCACATACCCATTATTTCAAACAACAGCAACCTGAAGAACTTGCTGCATTGATCATGCGTGAATTACCAAATCTTACATCGGGACCCGATGCGGAAAAAGAAAAAAAAGCATTTGATCAGAATACTGAAATGATGCAGAATTTTGGACGAAACGTTATCAAGTTAGCCGAAAAAGTGAAACAAACTTAGGTTACCTGAGTAAAGTAAGTACCTTAAATTTAAGTGCCATCAATTTTTGAATCCACTTGGCTGTGGTTGTGCTAAAACTTAGTGCCACAGCACCTTCAATCCATGTGTTGTAATGTATTCCATGGCTCCTGATGCCACATAAATATTTTATCATTTGCAAGGCCGATACCTTAGTACATATGGCGTACGCAATGGTTTCTTCCTGGTCTTCGTAAACCTTTATTTCAGTAAATGCAGATGCCTGATCTTTTGTTGGAAAATAAAAAAAGTTTGACAGCAACTTGGTTGCTGCTTCATACGCTTTAATATGAGAAACTGATGATGATGCTAACTTCTCTCCATATAAGGCAGCAAATTGCAGGATGCCTTTTTGCATATAAGGAAGCCCCCATTTCATCATCGTTGTATTAACCTGCTCGCGTAATACCGGAACTATGGTTCCATTTTCTTGCTTATAGCCTATGCAGCTGCCGTGATCGGCTGCCACAAATATTTCATACATAAACAACCGCTGCAACAAACCGGCATCTTTATGCTTATCAAAAAATGTAACAAAGCAATCTTTGCCGTATGGATTTACTGCCTGAGGCAATGCCACATAAAATCCTGTTACCCCTTTTTCCGGATACAAATTACCCGATTGAAGCAAATGCGAAAGGGACCCCTGTTGTCTTCCTCTCCAGCCAACATCCACAATGCCTATCTGTTTGTGTTTTGCAAATCCCTCTTGTTTGAGGTACTGCAAAACGGTGTGCCGCTTTTCTGCTGCACTATCAAAAATCAATTGCTTGATAGTATCTTGCTCTTGGAACTGTTGTTTCAATGCATGTCTGGATGATGCAGTAAGGGGAATATCTTTATCAAATTTATGTTGAAGTAAATTACTTACGATATCTATATCAATCGATGCCCGCTTACACACTTCCTTAAGCGAAAGGTGTAAGGTAGGATCAAACAACCAATCCAATACACGCTCATCTACTTGCTCAACAGACGGCAAGTGCCATGCTTTTCTTGAACCATACAAGTAATGTAATTCAATTTTGAGATTTTGTTGCTGCTTGATGAGCTGTGCCAGTTGATACAATATCTGACCATCACGCGCCACAAAATATAAATCGGTAATGCCTCGTTTGGTTGCCTCGGTTAAAACAAACCATGTATAATGAAACAGGAATGGACCCACCACCGTAGCCCCAATATTGTAAATAGATGCTGATGCATTATCCTCAAAAAATTCGGAGACCCTTGCAGCCCGCATACAGCCACTTAATAATGTTCGTTGTGGAAATGGAATAGTTATATCTTCGTATATTTCTGTTTCAATATCAGTTGCATGAGCTGCGGTAAAATATTGCGTGTGCATCCCTTTGCTTGATGGCATATGTACATCTGCATGTGCATTGTCTCCGGTATGGGTGTCAATTGTAAATTCTGCTGAGGCAAGGTCAAATAATCCACCAAAATGTTTCATTT
>JBIINH010000149.1:0-5829 GCA_044337585.1 Bacteroidia bacterium | reverse complement strand
GCCATCCATTACACGTGAGGAGTTAAAAAAATTCTACCACACCATCAAAAAAATGAATACCACCGAGCGTATTGAAACCTATAAACTTAATCCTGACCGTGCAGATGTAATTGAACATTCAGCTTACATATACCTTCAAATACTTAAGTGGGCTGATATCGAAAAAATAATTGCACCAAGTGCCGGACTTAAAGATGGTATTTTGTTTGATATGTATGATCAGATCAATAGCAGGTGATAGAAAAACCTTATTTAAACAACTTGGTAATATCAATATCAAGCACCCGATATAGGGCCCAGCAGGTGAGTGTCCAAAACACAAATGAGCCCAGCATTACCAATTTTATTTTCCATTTATTTTTTTCGAGCATGGCCGAAATAATAACCCCAACCGGAACAGATAAAAGAATAGGTGTAAGCAAGGCAATGCCATAAATCTCGTATTTATTAATCAGGTTTACCAGCATCCTTCGCTTGTTGCTAATTTTTATACCCTGCTTGGGTTTGGGTGGAAAATACTTTTGCCACACACCTACAATCAACTCCCACAAATAAAGGTATATAAACACCCCAATCATCCCTCCAACTACGGTAGTGATGAGGGTTTCTAAAAAACTAAGGTTTAATAATATGGCTGTAATAATTCCAAAAACATATTTGAATGCGCACCATGCAATTACTGTTAGCCATTTTAAGATTACTTCCATAAGGGATGCGAAAGATAGGTAAACAATTTTGTTATCGTCCTATCCTAAGATTTATATGCATTCACCGCTTTCCTCACCCCTTTATATTTTTTTAATAAAGCAGCGGCTGTTTTTGCATCTACTTTCAATGCTTCCATAATCATGCGTTTGCCACGGTCTACCAATTTGTTATTGGTCAGTTGCATGTCAACCATTTTATTTCCTTTTACCCTTCCCATCTTTATCATCAGTGAGGTACTGATCATATTGAGCACAAGTTTTTGGGCAGTACCTGATTTCATGCGGGTGCTGCCGGTTACAAACTCGGGACCAACAACAACTTCTACCGGAAACTCAGCTGCTGCGGCAACCGGTGATTGTTTATTGCACACAATGCATCCTGTTAGTACACCTTTTTTACGTGCTTCTTTTAATGCGCCTATTACATATGGTGTGGTGCCCGATGCGGCTATGCCAATTACTGAATCTTTTTTATTGATTTGAAACGCTTGTAAATCTGCCCACCCTTGTTTTTCATCATCCTCTGCAAACTCTACCGCTCTTCGAATGGCTGAATCGCCACCGGCTATAATTCCAATAACCAAATCAAAGGGCACGCCAAATGTAGGTGGGCATTCACTTGCATCAACAATGCCCAACCTGCCACTGGTACCGGCACCAATATAAAATAGGCGACCTCCTTTTATCATTCGATCAAAAATGGCATCTACCAGTTTCTCAATCCGAATCAATTGTTGTTTTACCGATAAGGCTACCGTTTGGTCTTCTTTATTGATATTGGTGAGCAGCTGGCGGGTAGTCATTTTCTCCAAGTTGTTATATTTACTCCCCGCCTCAGTATGCTTCGTTACTTTTTTAGTGCGATTTGTTATTGGTTTCTTTTTTGAAGCAGTTTTTTTTGCTGCTACTTTCGGGGCGATGGTTTTTTTTGTTTTGGCGGGCATATTCACATCATTATTTCATGCAATGTTAAGCACCTGATGTTAAGCGAAAAAAAATATTGTGCACGTTCGTTCAAAACCTAATAATATGCTGCGCTGTAGTATATTCGACCACACTTATTTCACATGCTCAACAACAAAAATTGGCGTCCGTTTATTTACAGCATCTTGCTGGCTACAGGTATCCTTATTGGAATGTATTTGAGGCCATCCCACTCGGGTAAAATTTTTTCCGGTGGCGAAGGACGCAAGCTGCGTGAAGTTTTTGGCTTGCTTGAAAATGCCTACGTAGATACCATAAATACACGGAAACTAGAAGAGGATGCCATTAGCTCGATGCTAGCCGAACTCGACCCACATTCGGTGTATTTGAGCATTGATGATTTGAAAATTGCCAACGAGCAATTAGGCGGAAGTTTTGAAGGTATTGGCGTAGAATTCTCGATTATAAATGACACCATCATGGTTGTGGCACCAATTGAAGGAGGGCCTTCCATTGCCTTGGGCATTCAATCAGGCGACCGCATTGTGCAAGTAGATACACAAAATGTGGCAGGAGTAAACATCAAAAATGAAGAAGTTTTTAAATTGCTTCGTGGTGAAAGGGGAACAAAAGTAAAAGTGAAAATAAAGCGGCCTGGCTTTGATAAACTAATTGATTATACCATTGTAAGAAATACAATCCCAGTTCAGAGTGTGGATGCCGCCATGATGATTGATGAGCATACAGGTTACATAAGGGTAAGCCGATTTGCTGTTGATACCTACGAAGAATTTACTTTGGGTTTAAAAAAGCTGGCATCTACACCCGGATTCAGCAAATTGATTATAGACTTGCGAGGCAATCCCGGTGGATACTTGGATGCAGTTACAAAAATGGTGGATGAAGTATTGCCTGATGGAAAACTAATTGTGTATACAGAGGGTCGAAAGCAACCAAGGTACGATTACGAATCCATGAAAAAGGGATTGTATGAAGATGGGAAAATTGCCATATTAATTGACGAGAGCTCGGCATCAGCCAGTGAAATTTTTGCCGGTGCCATACAAGACCACGACAGAGGAATTATCGTTGGCAGGCGCTCATTTGGCAAAGGGTTGGTGCAAGAACCATTTACGCTAAATGATGGTTCGGGATTAAGGCTTACCGTTGCCAGGTACTACACCCCTTCGGGCAGGTGTATTCAAAAACCATATGACAATGGTGCTGAGGCGTATGAACATGAACTGTTGGATAGGTACGAGAATGGAGAGGTAGCAGATGAAACAAAAACACATTTGAATGACAGCACGCCTTACTACACCCAAAACAAACGAATTGTATTTGGTGGTGGCGGTATTATGCCTGATATTTTTATTCCGATAGACACGTCATTCAGAAATGAATATGTATATGAATTGTTTGCCCGCAACCTCATCAGGCAATTTGTGGCAGAATACTACCAAGCACACAAAAATGAGTTGGCCAAATTTGCTACACCTGCTGCTTATCAAGCTACATTTAAAACACCATTGTTTGGGGAGTTGGTGAAGTTTGCTACTAAGCAAGGACTAAGAAAACCTACTGAAAGTGAAACTAAGAAATCAGCCGCATATATTGAAAAACAGCTTAGGGCTGCAATAGCAAGGCAAATTTGGAATAGCGAAGGTTACTACTACATCATGGCAGCTGATGATGATGCAGTGAAAAAAGCCAAAGAGGCTATGGCCAATCAAGACAAAATATTAAAGCCTTAAGATTAGTTAATTTTTCCAACGCTTGGCTACCCTGATATTGTAATCTACAAAATCAATTATGCCTTTATTATAAAGTGCATTGCCTTGTAAGTTGCCACTCTCGTCTATCACTTCTTTGGTAAAATGTGATTCAAAAATCTTAGGACTAACTACTGAGTTTAGGTCTAAAAAACTAATAATTTTATTTAGAATAGAGACAAGGTGCAAGGCAGGGGCTTTTCCGCCTTTGCCTGTTGATACACCCACCATTGAAAATACCTTTTTGTCAAAAATGGGTGCAAATGCTTTGTCTCCCAACCGATGTAGAAAATTAAGAATCTCGGGTGTAGTGCTCCAGTTGTATTCGGGTGTAATGATGATACACAAATCAGCATTTTTCATTGATGTAACCAACGATTGCTGAAAAGTGCTTAATAACTCAGGTTGTAAATCGCCCTGATTGATAAGCGGTATATCGTACTGCATAAAATCAACTAAAGAAGTTTGATGACCTGCTTGTTCGAATATTTTTTTTAATGCATACCCAACCCTAATAGTATTGTTGTTGGCACGTGCTGAACCTGAAATAATGCTGATGTTCATGTAAATTCCTATTTGTACTTAGAAACGTACCGATACAGGTTAAAGTTTTCTTTGCCCATCTCTGCTACCAATTCCTGCTGCAATTGTTCAATAGAAATATCAGCTGTGCGTTGAACTTTAATCATATTCAGCGCCTTTTCAGCCAACATATAAGATTTTTTATTGGATGAAATGCCTTTGGCAAAATGGGTATCAATGGCATCGGCAAGTGATGCAATGCCTTCATTTTTTATGGCAACAGTTTTCAGCACAGGTGCTTCCCAATCTTTTGTAGCATGCTCGTGCGCCAACATATACAGGTTTTTATAAAACGCATCTGCTCCTGCGCGGTCCGATTTATTTAGCACATAAATATCTGCAATTTCCATTACCCCACTTTTGATGGTTTGAATTTCATCGCCTGCTTCGGGCACCAACACCAACAAAGTTGTATCAGCCAACGAAGCTATATCTACTTCACTTTGACCCACGCCCACGGTTTCAATAATGATATAATCGAACCCTGCTGCTTTCATCACGTCTGCCGTTTCAAATATTTTTGGCGATAAGCCTCCCAAACTACCACGGCTGGCCATGCTGCGTATGTAAATATCGGGATGCATGAAATGCTCACTCATGCGCACCCGATCACCCATTAAAGCACCTTTATTAAATGGTGAACTTGGGTCAATGGCAATAATGCCAACTTTTTTTTGTCGGGCTATCCAGGTTTTGGTAAGTGCAGCTATTAGCGAACTTTTTCCGGCACCGGGAGGGCCTGTTATGCCAATAATAGGTGTATGTGTATTGAGCTTTAACGATTGTAATAATTCAATTGAGCCGGCTTGGTTATTCTCCACCACCGAAATACATCGGGCCAATGCCTTGCGGCTGCCTTCATGAAGTGATTGGATAAGTAAACCTATATCGGTCATTGTGCATGTATTAAGCGCAAGCAATTTTATTTACCCTGTTTTCATGTCGCCCTCCTTCAAATGGGGTACTCAAAAATTGGGTTGTAATTTCTTTGGCTACTGCGATATCAATAAATCGGGCCGGCAAACAAAGTACATTTGCGTTGTTATGCTGACGTGCCAATGCGCCCAACTCGGGCAACCAACACAAAGCTGCACGAATACCTTGGTGCTTGTTGGCGGTGATGGCAACGCCATTTCCACTTCCACAAATTAAAATTCCCAAGTCGCACGTTCCGTTTTCAACCGCAGTGGCCAATGGATGCGCATGATCAGGATAATCAACTGATGCTTCACTGCCCGGACCAAAATCCAGTACTTCATGTCCCAATTGAATGAGCATTTCAGTTAGTTCTTTTTTGTAGGCAAATCCTGCATGGTCGCCTCCTATTGCTATTTTCATAATTATCAATTTTTTAGCCGATTAGTTAAGCATTTTTTCTGGTAAAGCATTTCGCATTCGCTAAATATGTGCTTGTATACTTTGTCTTCACCGTACTTTTGTCTTGACACAAAAGTACCAAAAAGTCAAGACTTCAGATATATCTTTGTGTCTGTAATTGTTGCTTGTTTCACGCAATGAAGACGGCCAATCAATTTTATGCTACGCAAATAGATATTCTATGGCCTAGCGCTCATTGCTTACATTTCCCAACGCACACAAGCAACAAAACATCCACTAGCAGATATCTCTAATGTCGGTCTTTTAACGAGTAACTATATTAACATTTATAATAATATTTATTATTTCAGTGTTATAAACCCGTTATCAGTTATTATTTCTTTTTAATTTCTGTTATTCTCTACGCGTTTGGCTACCACAATACTGATTTCATACAACAATAAAAGCGGTATGGTAAGCAGGAGTTGACTGGCCACATCAGGTGGAGTAACCAAAGCTGCAATAAT
>JBIINH010000148.1:0-5835 GCA_044337585.1 Bacteroidia bacterium | reverse complement strand
CACGTGATTGAACATTTGCACAATGGTGATAAAGTGATGGAAGGCTTATTGAAAAAACTGAAAAGCGGAGGAAAGATTTACATTGAATACCCGGGGCTAAAAAGTACCAAACTACCCAGCATGCGCGATACGCTCAATTTTTACGATGACGACACGCACGTGAGAATTTATTCGGTAAAGGAAGTAAGTTCTTTGCTTGAAAAAGGTGAATGCAACATTATTAAATCAGGCACCAGGCGCTATTGGCCATTCATTGTGTTGCTGCCCATCAGCTTTGTTCAGCAGTGGATGATAAAGGGCTACGTGCCCGGAGGCGTGTTTTGGGACTTGCTCGGTTTTGCCGAGTTTGTGTATGCGGAAAAGAAATAGATACAGTTAATTTCCGTCTGTTGAATACAAAAATTTGAGGTTATTCAAATATCAATAGCTGAAAGTCATTTATTAGTTAATCAATCATTAGTAATAATTTATTTAGGCAAGTATGGTTGCTTTGGTATCCTGTAAAATAGCTTCTGCTTTTTCCTGTGTGTTCGATTCGCTGTATACTCGTAATACAGGTTCTGTACCGCTTGCACGTATCATCACCCACTCGCCATTGCCGAGCTGAAATTTATAGCCATCGAGGTCTTCAACTTTCTCAATATTGTAGTGGCCAAACGAAGTATACTTTCCTTCTTTGCAATTTTCCAATACACGTTGTTTGATTTCTTCTGTAATGTGCAAGTCGATGCGACCCATGGCAAATTTGCCTACCACATCATATACTTCCTGAATCAGCTCATCGAGGCTCTTGCCTGTTTTGGCCATAAATTCCCAAAGCGTTAAACCAATCCAGATACCATCACGTTCAGGAATAAATCCTTTAATGGCAATACCACCACTTTCTTCACCACCTACTAGCACATTTTCGGTTACCATTTTTTCGCAAATGTATTTGAAACCAATTTTGGTGATTTCGATATCCAAGCCGTAAGCCTTAGCCAATTCAGTAATTTTTGAAGTAGCGCTGAATGTTGTGATTACTTTGCCACTCATGCCTTTGTATTTGTGCAGGTAATGTACCAACAACAGGATGATGTGGTGCGAATCAACAAATTCGCCTTTTTTGTTGTATAAACCAATGCGGTCGGCATCGCCATCAGTTACCAGGCCACAATCTATATCTTCACTCACTTTTATAAGCTCGCTAAACTCAGTAAGGTTTTTGTGAATAGGTTCGGGAGCCTGACCGTCAAATCCGGGATTATGTTCGCAATGCAATAAAGTGATATCGGGAAATAACCTGCGCATGGCATTTTGCCCTGCACCATACATGGCATCGTAGGCAAATTCCATTCCGCTTTTGTTAATGGTAGCCAAATCAAATTTACTTTTAACTTCCTGCACATACAGGGTTTCAAGATCTACATATTCAATCATGCCCGTTTTTTCCAGTTCTTCAATTGAAGAAAGATTCATACTAACTGCATCAGGAATCATTTTTTCAACAGCATCAATCACCGCAGGACTTGACGGGCCGCCATAATGTGCTTTTAATTTATAGCCACTGTATGCAGGTGGGTTGTGACTGGCAGTGATAATAATACCCAAAGCAGCACCATGTTTCACCGCACCCAAACTAATCATGGGTGTGCTTACAAAACCTTTGGCCATTTTTACATTGATGCCATGCGCACACATGATTTGTGCAACCGTATTGGCAAATAACTCTCCTGCAAAACGGCAGTCGTGGCCTAATACCACGTTTAAATTATTGGCATGCGCCTGTTTAATATATGCAGCAGTTCCCTGCGCCACACGTTTTACATTTTCAACGGTAAATTCAGCAGCAATAATGCCGCGCCATCCATCGGTTCCGAATTTGATTGGGTACATAGTATAAAAGTATATTATAAGCTAAACGCAGTTATTGTGTGCGTTGAATAAGATAGTAAGTTTGTTCAATTATTACACAAAAGCATTGATTCCTGTGATTTCCATACCAGTTATCAATAGGTGGATATCATGTGTGCCTTCATAAGTAACAACAGACTCGAGGTTCATCATGTGGCGCATAATCGGGTACTCTCCTGTGATACCCATGCCACCCAGCATTTGGCGTGCATTGCGTGCCACATTTAAAGCAAGGTCAACATTGTTGCGTTTGGCCATGCTTATTTGTGCAGGTGTTGCCCTGCCTTCATTCATCAGCACTCCCAATCTCCAGGTAAGCAATTGTGCTTTGGTAATTTCGGTTAGCATTTCAGCTAGTTTCTTTTGTTGCAATTGGAATCCTGCAATCGGTTTACCAAATTGCTCGCGTTCGAGTGAATAGCGAACTGCAGTATCATAACAATCCATCGCAGCACCTAATGCTCCCCAACTAATTCCGTAACGTGCCGAATTAAGACAAGTTAATGGTCCTTTCAATCCTTCCACATTCGGGAAAATATTTTCAATCGGTACTTTCACATCATTAAAAACCAACTCTCCGGTAGCACTGGCGCGTAAGCTCCATTTGTTATGCGTTTCAGGTGTGGTAAAACCTTCCATGCCTCGTTCAACAATAATTCCTTTTATTTTTCCTTCTTCATTTTTTGCCCAAACTACTGCAACATCTGCAAAAGGTGAGTTTGAAATCCACATTTTGGCTCCGTTAAGTATCACATGTTTTCCATCACCGGCATCACGAAAATTGGTAGTCATACCTGCAGGGTTCGATCCGTGATTGGGTTCCGTAAGTCCGAAACATCCCAACCATTCACCGGTAGCCAACTTGGGTAAATACTTTTTGCGTTGCTCTTCGCTACCAAATTTATATATTGGATACATCACCAACGAGCCTTGTACAGATGCCGTTGAGCGAACACCTGAATCACAACGTTCCAATTCTTGCATCATGATGCCATATGTAATATAATCCATTCCTCCACATCCATATTCAGTTGGAAGTTGAGGACCAAAGCATCCCAGGTCGCCTAATTGTTTAACTATATGGTAAGGGAAAACAGCTTTTTGAGCCACATCTTCAATAATGGGTGAGAGTTCCTTTTTCACATAGTCACGCACCATGGAACGAATCATCTTGTGTTCATCCGACAGCAACTCATCCATCATGTAATGATCAGGATGGTTATACATATCCGGCTTATTGGCTTTGTGAAATTGTTCTTTGCTTGTGGTATTCATAATATGTGTAATAATGAGGCGAAATTAGTTTATTTGAACTGTTTTAAAAACAAACACATGAAGTATAAAACAAGTTTACAAAATGTTGAATTTCATGCATATCATGGCGTATATGAGGAAGAAACATTGATGGGAGGGAAGTTCATTGTAAATGCATCTGTTCTTGTTTACCGGACAGCATCCAAAAATATTACAGTTTTGGAAGATGCAACCAATTACGAAATTATATATAAAATCATGCATGTTGAGATGCAAAAGACTGTCCCGTTAATTGAAACAGTAGCACAACGGATCGTAAATCAATTAAAAGCCGAGTTTACTGAAGCAAGGGAAATAGAAGTTTCTATTGTTAAACCAAGAGCGGGAGGATTATTGCCCTCAGGAGATGCAGTGGTTTCATTTGAATGGAAGGCAGATTGATTTTTGACTATACTATTTGAGTTTTGGAAATGAAATCATTGAATTGCAGTTAATGCAAAATTCAAATCATTTGATAGGTCCAATGTGTCCATTTTGGGTGTTAGCGATATATATCCAGATGCTTGAACAGTAAATGAGTAATTAAAATCAGATAAATTCAATCTAGACTTATCAATCTTTAGTTCGTATTTTCCTTCATAATTTGACATTCCATATCCAATAATTCTATCATATTTCGGTGACGGAAAAAAACTGTAGTCAGGGATGCGATAATGTTCGAATTTAATTGTAGCAAGTCCTATCATTTTTGTGGTATCTGATACGTCATGAACTATACCTTTAATAGTAATATATTCAACAGGAAGTTCATCATGTTCTTTGTTACAGGATATTAAAATGAATAAGTATACAGTAAAGAATATTATATTCTTGAGACTAGACATATTCAAATATATAAAAAGCCGATATGAATCATCATATCGGCTTTTCAGTGTATAATTAATCTAAGGATTAAACGCCTGTATCGTGTAATGCGCTTTCCATTACAAATGGATGTTTTGTTGGATAAAGATTTGCTTTGGTAAGCGCTTTTAAGGTCATAAACAAAAATGCGCCACCAAACAATAACAAGAAGCCTACTTCCATAAGACCAATGCCTTGGGCAGGTGTTTCTGTAATACCCATTGGGTTTTCAGTTGTGATTTCACTTGCAAGGTTCAATGCACCTGGCATAACCATCAAAAATACATCATTCCAATGTCCAATTAGGATAGCTGCTCCAACAAATACTCCCACTTTGGGATTTCTTTTGGCACCACGTTTCATGAAAATGAAAAATGGAATAATGAAATTCATAAATAGATTAAAAAAGAAGTAGAATTTATAGCTTCCAAATAAACGTGGTTGGTAGTATGCAACTTCTTCAGGAATATTCGCATACCAAATGAGCAAGAACTGAGATACCCACATGTATGTCCAGAAGATAGAGAAAGCAAACATGAATTTGCCTAAATCATGCATATGCTCATCTGAAGCAATATTTAAATAACCTTTGCTGCGAAGCCACCATGCAAATAAATAAATTGTTGTTAATGCACTTACCCAGCCTGTAGCAAAATTGTAAATGGTGAAGATAGTTGAATACCAATGTGCATCCAAACTCATGGTGATATCCCAAGCAAACATGGAAAAGGTAAACCCAAATACAAACATGAAAACAGCTGATAAGCGGAAAGATTTGTCAAAAAAACGTGTGTCAGTTAAGCCTGTAGATTCTAAATCTTCCTGACGGGAAAATTTACGAAACTGTGCAGCACACCAAATCCAAAAGGAAGTAAAGATGATAACACGAGCAAAAAAGAAAGGCTTGTTTAAATACCATGTTTTTTTTGCTAGTAATGGATCTACTTCCATAACGCCATCATGTGCCCAATGGTATAATAAACTAATACCCGCAAATAAAACCAATAATATAATACCAGCACCTATTGGCATAAACTCTGACATGGCTTCAGGTATTCTTCTAATTGCGATATACCAGCCTGCATTGGCCAATTGACTAATAGCGATAAATACGATAGCGCAAGTAGAAATAAGAAAAAAGAAATAACCATTGAATAATATGCTTGCTAAAGTTCTTTTCATTGCAACATGGTGGTTATCCTCGGCTGAGAAGCCTTCAATAGATGGGTGGTATGTAAAATATCCGATCAAGGCTAATATTAAGCCTAATCCCATCAGGATAAAAGTTAACTGTTTCGCCTTTGAAGTAAATTCAAATTTTTCTTCGCGAATATGTATGTCATGATGATGTGCCATTATCTTATAATGTTTTAGGTTTTTTAGAGTTATTAATTACTACCAGCTAAATCGTAAATGTAATGAATTACTTGCCAACGCTGTTCTGGAGTTAGCACACTGCCATAAGCTCCCATAAGGTTTTTACCATGTGTAATTGAGTAAAATGCTTTTCCTTCTGTAATTGTTGGCAGACGGTCACTGTACGCTGGAACCTGTGGATATTTTCCTGCCTCAACAATAGAACCTTTCCCTTTACCATCTTCTGCATGGCATGGGGTGCAATTAATATTATACAGACGTTTGCCTTCAGTTAAGTTGTACGCGTTTTTAGTAACAGGATTTTTTAATGAAGCAGATACCTCATAATTTTCATTGCTTTTAGGTATTGAATAATTTGCATAGTCTAATTGGCCACGAGCAATGGTACCTTTAACAGGTTCGCGCATA
>JBIINH010000024.1:0-19078 GCA_044337585.1 Bacteroidia bacterium | reverse complement strand
CCCAATGTCCATGAGTTAAAAGCAAATCCGATTTCGAAACTTCCGCTTACTGCTTTTTCTACTTTTTCAATTTCCTCGTCTGTGAATCCACGGAACTTCAATGTTTCCGGATTAATGTAGGGAGCTCCTTTTAATGTGGCATGGCCGGTAGCATGATTGATAATGGCATCAATTTCGGATGGGGTGTAGCCCAAGTTTTTTAATGCTGCTGGAACTGATTGGTTAATTATTTTGAAATATCCGCCACCTGATAATTTTTTAAATTTTACCAAGGCAAAATCAGGTTCGATACCTGTTGTATCACAATCCATCACTAGCCCGATGGTTCCGGTTGGTGCAATTACGGTAGTTTGAGCGTTGCGGTAACCAAATTTTTCACCCATTTGCACAGCCATATCCCATGAAGTGCAAGCAGACTTCAAGAGGTAATCAGGGCAATACTTAGGGTCGATACCCACCGGCTTAATTGAAAGCTCTTCATAAGTATCATTTGAAGCATTGTAAGCGGCATAACGGTGGTTACGCATTACGCGTAGCATGTGTTCTTTGTTTTCTTCGTATTTGGCAAATGCACCAAGTGATTCAGCCATTTCTGCCGAAGTGCGGTAAGCCGTACCTGTTAGGATAGCGGTGATGGCACCACAAATAGCAAATGCTTTTGGCGAATCATAAGGAATACCAGATACCATCAATGCGGTACCTAAGTTTGCATAGCCTAATCCCAATGTGCGGTATTCATAAGATAGTTGAGCCACTTCTTTAGATGGGAACTGCGCCATCAATACAGATATTTCAAGCACGATGGTCCATAAGCGCGATGCGTGCTCAATGGCTTTCACATCAAACACACACGTTTCTTCATTAAAGAATTTCATGAGGTTGAGGGAAGCAAGGTTACATGCTGTATTATCCAAGAACATATACTCTGAGCAAGGATTGGAAGCATTGATGCGACCACCTTCAGGGCACGTGTGCCACTCATTAATAGTAGTATCATATTGCACACCCGGATCGGCACAAGCCCAAGCAGCGTCAGCAATCATATCCCAAATTTCTTTTGATGGAATAGATTTCATGACATTGCCTTTTGCGCGGCCAACTAATTCCCAATCTTTCCCTTCTTCCAATGCTTTGAAGAACGAGTTAGGAATGCGTACTGAGTTATTTGAGTTTTGGCCCGAAACGGTAGCATATGCTTCACCTTCGTAGTCGCTAGCATATCCGGCAGCAATAAGGGCAGCTACTTTTTTCTCTTCGTTCTTTTTCCAGTTGATAAAGTCAATTGCCTCAGGGTGATCTAAATCAAGGCAAACCATTTTTGCAGCGCGTCTTGTGGTTCCGCCCGATTTGATGGCACCTGCTGAGCGGTCACCAATTTTTAGGAAACTCATTAAGCCTGATGAAGTACCTCCACCTGAAAGTTTTTCGCCAGCTCCGCGAATGCGTGAGAAGTTGGTTCCAACGCCTGAGCCATATTTGAAAATACGGGCTTCACGTACCCAAAGGTCCATGATGCCGCCTTCGTTTACCAAATCATCATCCACAGAAAGGATGAAGCAAGCATGCGGTTGTGGACGTTCATATGCAGACGTTGATTTTTCTAATTTGCCTGATATCGGATCTACATAATAGTGGCCTTGCGGTTTTCCTTTAATACCATAAGCAGTAGCCAAACCTGTATTAAACCATTGCGGAGAGTTGGGAGCAGCATATTGACCAACAATCATAAATACCATTTCTTCATAAAAACGCTGAGCATCGTCTTTTGAATTAAAGTAATTGTATTGTTCGCCCCATTGTCTCCAACAATCAGCCATACGGTGTGCAACTTGTTTGATAGAGGTTTCGCTTCCATCCGAACCATCGGGTTGTGGCACACCTGCTTTACGGAAATATTTTTGTGCCAATACATCGGTGGCAACTTGGCTCCATTGTTTTGGAACTTCCACATTATTCATTTCAAATACTTTTGTTCCATTCGGATTTTTGATAACCGATGTACGATAGTCGTATTCAAACTGATCGAAAGGGCTCACGCTTTCGCGTGTAAAAAAGCGGTCGATCCGTAGACCTTTGCTTGCTGATTTTGGTGTTTTGGTGCTCATTTTTGAAATGCTTATTTTGTATTATTATATTGTAAATTTATTATCTCTTTTTTTAGGGGAGTTTTCATCCAAAATTCCACTAACTGAACGCACCAATCAATTTTGATTTTCCACACGTTTACGAAGTCCACATCACATAAGCCCGATTTAGTTGGAACTTTAGGTGTGTATAACATGATTTATTCACAAAAAGTCTTTTATTTGCGTAGGGTTTCCTTCTGAGATTATGCATATCAAAATCAGTAGGTTGTCCTTTTTAAGATACATATCATCGTGAAACAACCTACATACAGCGTCCTAAGGGAAAGTAAAGAAGCAGGTAGCAAAAAGCTGGCTGTGCTAATAGATCCTGATAGCATATCAAATGAAGCAGACTTGGTATCGCTGTGTGCGCTGTCAAACGAGCAAGGTGCCGATATGATTTTGGTGGGAGGGAGCTTAATTACCAATGGTTATTTCGAGCGTTGTGTAAAGGTGATAAAGGCCAATACCAAATTGCCTGTATTACTTTTCCCGGGAAGTATCATGCAAATTAGCCATGAAGCAGACGCGATTTTATTTTTGTCCCTTATATCAGGTCGCAACCCAGAGTTGCTGATAGGAAAGCATGTGCTGGCCGCTCCACAATTAAAGCAAAGTGGAATAGAAGTTATTCCCACAGGATATATGCTTATTGATGGAGGTAGAATCACATCGGTAAGTTATATGAGTGGCACCACTCCGCTACCCGCTGATAAACCTTCGATAGCAGCGACTACTGCACTAGCTGGCGAAATGCTTGGTTTAAAACTAATTTATATGGATGCAGGAAGTGGTGCGCAACACCCGGTACCTGCTAGTGTTATTCATGCTGTGCGAAGCCAAGTGAATGCCCCCATCTTTGTTGGTGGAGGCATATGCACACCAGAGCAAGCAATAAGGGCCTGTGAAGCTGGAGCGGATGTAATTGTGGTAGGGAATGCTTTTGAAAAAGACCCTCAACTTGTAAGTCATTTGGCTAAAGTGATACATGGGTTTGGATTCAATGCTTCTCAGCAGCATTAGTAGCATACAATATTAATTGTTTATTATTTTTTATTTAAAATACGGTGGCAAAACCATCTAAATAAAAAGGGCAGATTGCTTCGCAATCCGCCCTTTTTGGTGTTTGTTTAAACAATTATTTTTTAGTCCACTGATCTGCCCAGTTTTTCATTTTTTCATATCCATCTTGCCATTGCTTATTCCATTCCTGCATTTGACTCGTCATTATTTTTTGTCCTTCATGCATCATGTTTTGCATCTCATTCATTTTGGTATTCAGTTCGGCTTTCAATTCTTCTGCATTGTCTTTGGCATCCATTTTTCCTAATGCAAATTGTAGTTTCAAAATTTCCAATCCCGTTTTAAATGCAGTAGTGTTGTGGTCAAACATTTGTAATGCTTGCTCAAAACCCTTGTTATAAGTTTCTTTACCTTCTTGCTTTAGGGATTCTATTGCGTGTTCAATTTTTTTCTTTTGCTCATGAAATGCATCCATGCCATCGGCTTTGCCAAGGGCTAATTGCACTTGCAATTCTTCCATGCGCGCTTTAAGTTTTGTTAGCTGTTCCTCTGTTAAGTCGGTTGCTTTTTCTGTGTTTGCTTTTAAAGTTGTGATGGCATCACGAAGGTGGCTTTTTTGTTTTTCGAAAGCTTCAACTGCATCCATTTTGCCGCTGGCAAATTGTGTACGCATGTCTTCGAATTGTTTTTGCCATTCAGCCATTTTGGCTTTCATCTGCTCAAGATAATTTGTTTCCATATGATTGTTGATTAAGGGTAATTTGATTTAATGTATGTAAAGTTAATACTTTTTGCTTCGGAAGATGGATATAATTAGAATTAATGCATATACACCTGAGAAAATTATACCCACTAGCCCTATAGCCGGCACGCCTCCCCATTTAGGTGGCAAGCCTGATAACACAACTAAAGAAGACCCAATTATCATTGATGCTAGGATAATGGCTGCTGCCAATCGGTTTGAAACCACATCAAGCATATGAAGCATAGGATTGAGTCCGCTAATCTCAATTTTTACTTTACCTTCTTTTAGTTTATTGACGATTCCTTTTAAATCACCAGGAATGACCCTAATGTAGTCCCAAACTTCTACGATAAATTCAAGTGAGTGTTTTAATACTTGTTGTGGCTCAAGATTTTCTTGGTATAGAAGCAACGCATTTTTTCTTATACGCTCAAGTGTATTGAACGAAGGGTCTAATAACCTGCTCACACCATCCAGAATAACCATGGTACGAAGCAACAGAAAAAAATCATTTGGGAAGTTAAGTTTGTGTTTATAAATGATTTCCTGCAGGCGGTCTACAACTTCCGACATGTTTCGTTCATCAATGGTATGGGGAGGAAACTCGTCAATCAGTACAGATAAATCGTATTCAAGTTCTTCTTTATTGCCAATATTTTTACGCTGTGTTAATTTTTCAATGGAGTTTACCAGGTCTCTGAAATTCCCCCTGGTTAAGGCAACGATAAAATCACGAAATGCATGTTTATCGTTTCGGTTTAATGTTCCCACCATCCCGAAATCAATCAAGCAAATCCGGTTGTCTTTGAGCAACAATACATTTCCTGGATGCGGGTCGGCATGAAATAAGCCGTGTTTAAAAATTTGTGTAAAATACAGATGCAGTCCATTGGCAGCAAGTTCGGTGAGGTCTGCACCTTGCTCTTTTAACTTGGCTATATTATTTATTTTTATTCCGTCAATATACTCCATACAAAGTACACGCCTTGTGCTGTATCGTGTATACACTTTGGGAATATACACTCCCGGATCATTTTCAAACATGAAACGGAATTTGATGATATTATTAGCTTCCAGCAAAAAGTTTAACTCCCGCATCATGGATCTTCGCAAGGATTTGACCAATGCCACCGGCTCATATCGGGAAAATTGCGGAAAATTATTTTCTGCTATTTCAGCAAGGTCGGCTAAAATTTGCAAATCAATTTCAATGATGTCTGCAATATCCGGACGTTGCACTTTGAGCACCACATCTTCGCCTGTGTGTAAGCGTGCTTTGTGCACCTGAGCTATAGATGCGGAAGCAAGTGGTTTTTCATCAAATGAGGCAAAAATTTCTGAAATGTTTCCACCAAGGTCTTTTTCTACCATTGCTTTTAGGTCGTGGTATTCAAATCCCGGTACAGCATCTTGCAATTTCTCAAGCTGTTCAATAAGTTCTTGAGGAAGTAAGTCGGCACGGTTGCTCAGTATCTGTCCAAACTTTACAAAAGTTGGCCCCAACTCTTCTATCGTCATCCGAATACGCTCATAGCGTGTGAAGGTTTGCTTTGATAATTCTCCCTTCAGTTTTTTATGTGCCGTAAAATTTGGCAACACTTTTCTGATAGCAGAATCGCCCGTCAAATCATCAAGCCCATACCCAATAAGAACTTTCAGAACATGACGGTATCTTCTTAGGTGCTTAAAATTCATGATTTCTTCAATTCATTTAGTTGTGCCTCCAACTGCGCAATTCTTGATTTTAGTTCCTCCAAGTCTTTCCGACTTGGAATTTGCAACTCTAAGAGCATGTCATTGAATTTTGCGAGCAATTCGTCTTTAAGCTCATTGCCTGCACCTTTTCCAGTATTGAATATTTCATCAATTATTCTTCGGCCCTCTTCTTCGCTGAGCTTGCCTTCAATACTCATCTTATCAAGCATATTTCTTGCTTTTTCGCTCGTTGATGCAAGGCCAATAGCCATGTATAGAAAACTTTTTAGTTTATCTTCCATCATGGTGTAATATTCACCTTAAAAATTGAATTATAAAATGATAAAAATCAGTTTGGTATAAATGCAGGATAAAAGCGTTTCGGGTCCATCATTGGTAAACCTGAAGGAACGGTTTTGAATTTTACCACATATAAAGTGGTATTTTCAAAATCCTGATCAAATTGATAGATGGTATCAAAAGTAACTCCGGCAAGGGTTCCGGGCCAATAAATAAAGTAGGCACTTGTATCCGGTTGTTTATAGGTAAGTATTTCGTCTCGTTCCCTTTCGATGTAATAATAATGATAATGCTCAGAACTAGACCCCGGATAGGACAAGTATAAAGGTTTTCCTTTTGTAATTTCGGCTATGTGCAGTGCTTCGTTTTTGTTTCTATCATTATTACCTGTAGCCACCCGATGCGGAATAATATACCAATTGAAGAACAGGCGAGTAATAAGCATGAGCGATACCAACAACCAAATATTTTTTTCTGCATATTTTATGGAACAATAAAGATTTACCAATAACAACAACATGCAGATGATAAACGGATAGTTCCAAAGTATCCAATCCATCTTAATAATTACGATGGGTAGTGCAACAATCAGGATGATATTGATGCTTCTAACAAACCAATGAAACCATTTTTTTTCGGTTGTTTCAAAATAAGCAAATGACAATGCGATAAAAACAATCGGGTAAAGCATGAATAAATAGCGTGGGTAGTAGCCCGGTGAAGCCCAATATACCGGGATGTTGAATACAAGCACCCAAATTAAATATTTAATGAAAGGCTGATGATAGACGCGTGTTGAATTTCCTTTATAAAATAAATAGATAACAAGAATGGACCACGGAGCAAAATGCATGAAGTGATCTAATGGAAAAGTGAATAGGTGGCGAATACTCTCCCACAAAGTTTTATCAAGTACGGTGCGCTGTTTGGATTGGTCCCATAATTGCAGCACCCAACCAATTAAGCTATTGTGCTGCGCATAGGCTATGAAAAATACAACAGGAAAAGTAAGACCCGCAAGCAACCCAACTACATGTTGTCGGCTAAACAACCATTTTATATCTCGCTGGATCCATGACATGGCTGCGAGTGTGAGAACGGGAAACAATAAAGAGGGTAGACCTTTGAGCATAAATGCAGCTGCATGCAACAAATAAAAAATCAAAAACATCCGCAATTGTCTTTCAGGTTTTTGCTTCCCTTCATACAAAATAATAAATGTTTCGAACGTAAGCCATGCATATAAAATATCAATATGTCCCAACATGGAATCATAGTAAAGCATGCGCCCGAAAGTGAGTTGAATGAACACAGTTAGCCAAGCCGTATTGATATTGACATGTCGTTTAACAATAACAAATAAGCGATAGGTAAAAAGTAATAAAGGAATCGCGGCAGCCAAACGGGTTACCCATTCAGAAGGCGAATTGAAAAGGCGATACATAGCTACCAGTATCCAATTGAACAGCGGAGGTTTTTTATAATAAAATTCTCCTACAATGGTTGAAATAAGGTAATCATGTTTAAACATCATTTCCATTGCCACCAATGCACGGGTAGGTTCATCAGCAGTAATGGCAGGTAATCCCAAATTGATGAACAATGCAGGAACAAGCAATGCCAGCAAAGCCATTATGCCCATCTTAGGGATGTTTCTATTCTCCATTTGCTGCCGAAGAAATATGCTTATCGATATTATAAATAAAAAAGATACCAAGGAGAGATGACACCGCCTGACTGGCAAAAAACAATATGGCAAAAGCCACAGCAGGAGCCTCTTGAATATTGAGGTATGTTGCGCCAAAAATAAATACCAATTCCCTGGCTCCGGCCCCCCCAACTGTTAATGGGATAACCGCAAATACAGATGAGATCATAAACAGGGTTAAATAATCCCAGTAATAGGATTCAACATGCAATGCCTTGAGCAAGAAATAAGCACTGATAACCTGACCAAGCTGTACAAAAAATGAATAAATACCCGTTGTGCCAAAAGCAGGAAGAAAAGTAGGGAAGAAAAAGCGAATAAATACGTAGTATGTTGGCATCACCAAAATGATTCCTGCCCAAAGCAACACAGTGTAATTTGCAACAGGGGCTACATACGAACTCAGGTATAAAAACACACCGGCCATCATGGCCAAAAATGCCACCCCGCTGATGCGATCGAGTAATGAAGCGGCAATCAGTTTTTTTACACTGGCTTCTTCGTTATTTTGCTTCAACAGGTATACTTTGTATGCATCGCCTCCAACCGATCCCGGCAAAAACATATTGTAAAACATACCCAGGTAATAAAATCGAAGATTGAGCAATCCGCTTAAATGAATACCTGCTAGTTTATAAAAGGAATTGAGCCTGTAAGCCGAAACAATCTTCGACAGATTAAACATGAGCCAGGCGGCTATCAGGAAAAATAAGTTAACACCCGAGATGGTTTTTGCAAATTGCTCAATATCTATCTTTTTAAATACAAATACCAAGGCTGTGACGGTGAGCAGCAGCTTCACCGCAAATTTTATCATATTTTTTAGTCGCTTACGGTTGTCCGTTGTTGATGCTGTCATGCCGCTTTGCAAGTGTTTTCAGTTTCAATAGTACAAATTTGCTGGCATATTCTGAAAACACAGTATTGAATTAGTTCTATTTTCAACTTTCATCTTCAAATTGATTTTAGTTGAATGTTCAATCATATTATAATCAACTTCTTTACAGTCGGGGCAATGATGATTGTATTCGGGATTAACTTCGTTGATCCCTTAGAGGGGGAGGCTATCAACAACTGAATGCTTTGCACGTTGTGCAAGTGCATTTTGTGTTTTCCCACTCCGCTCAAACAAGTTTGGCGGTGCTGTATTCGGGATTAACTTCGTTGATCCCTTAGAGGGGGAGGCTATCAACAACTGAATGCTTTGCACGTTGTGCAAGTGCATTTTGTGTTTTCCCACTCCGCTCAAACAAGTTTGGCAGAGTTGTATTCGGGATTAACTTCGTTGATCCCTTAGGGGGAGGCTATCAACAACTGAATACTTTGCACGTTGTGCAAGTGCATTTTGCGTTTTCCAACTCTGCTCAAACAAGTTTGGCAGAGTTGTAAAACACAAATGCCGGCAATGCCGGCATTCAGTTATTGAGCGGAGAGGGAGGGATTCGAACCCTCGAAAGACTTTTGGCCTTTACACACTTTCCAGGCGTGCCAGTTCAACCACTCCTGCACCTCTCCTAAAGGGTGCGCAAGCTACAATTATTACCGAAACTTAGCAATATGGAAAATTCCCTTACCTTTGCCCCGCTTTTATGTATATCGAAGTATTAAAATCTAAAATCCACCGTGCTAAACTTACTGAAACTGAGTTGCATTACGTGGGAAGCATCACCATCGATGAAGCATTGATGGATGCCGCTAACATGATCGAACACGAAAAAGTTCAGGTTGTAAATGTAAACAATGGCGAACGCCTTGAAACTTACATTATCAAAGGTGAACGCAATTCGGGTGTTATTTGTCTCAACGGACCTGCTGCCCGTAAGGGATTTGTTGGTGATCACCTCATCATCATTTCTTATGCCAGCATGGAGTTTGAAGAGGCTAAAAAATATAAGCCCATTGCTGTTTATCCTGATAACAATAACAAATTGCCTGCTTGAGAAATAAACAGGTCATACAATTCCTGATTATTTTCACCATTGGCGGATTCTTTCTCTATTTTGTTTTTAAAGGAATTCAGTGGTCCGACCTTTCTCAAAAATTAGCCGATGCCAATTATGCCTGGATTGCTTTAGGTATGAGTATAGGTGTGTTTAGCCATTTAATTCGTGCTTGGCGAGCCACCATGTTCTATAAGCCTTTAGGTTACGATGTGAAAGTTTCACAAAGTTTTTATGCCGTAATGATTGGTTACATGATGAACTATATCATACCCAGAGCGGGTGAAGTTTCCCGCTGTGCAGTGTTAAATAAAACCAACGATATGCCTGTGCAGAAAACATTAGGGACTGTGGTTACCGAGCGTATCGTAGATATGGTTATCTTACTCCTGCTGCTTGGCGTGGTGTTTTTCTTCAATATTGATTTGCTAATGGGTTATTTGGATAATAACATGTCACCACAAAGCGATACAAAAGTTGGTTTCCCGTATAAGTGGATATTTTTTGCCTTGATAGTAGCCACTTTTGCTGCGCTTTATTTTTTTAGAAATAAACTGATGCAACTGCCGGTTTATACAAAAATAGACGGAATTTTAAGTGGCTTTGCAGAAGGCTTGCTCAGCATTAGAAACCTAAAACAACCGATATTGTTTGTGGTGCTGTCAATAGTCATTTGGTTATGCTATGTGCTTATGATGTATTTCTGCTTGTTTGCGATGAAACCTACAGCAAATCTTACTTTTATGAATGCATTGGTGGTATTTGCCATTGGTACAATAGGCATGATTATACCTGCTCCTGCAGCCGGGGCCGGCACTTTTCATTTTGCCATTATGCAATCGCTTATGTTGTTTGGTGTGCCCGAAGCCGATGGCATTGCTTACGCTACCATTGTGCACGGTGTGCAAATGGCAGTATTGGTTTTGATTGGGGCATTGTGCAGTATTCCTGTATTTTTGTTCAATAGGAAAAATAAAATTGCATGAAACACCAACAAGCCATAGCTGAAAAAATTTGTCAAAACCATGATGCGCTAAAAACAAAGTTGGTAAAATGGAACGAGGAAGGGAAGCAAATTGTATTTACCAATGGCTGTTTTGATTTGCTGCACCGAGGGCATGTAGATTATCTTGCAAAAGCTGCTGATTTAGGTAATGTGTTGGTAATTGGTGTCAATACAGATGCATCAGTTAGTAAACTTAAAGGGCCGCACCGACCGATACAGGATGAACAATCACGCATGCAAATACTTGCCTCACTTGGTTTTGTTGATGCCGTCATCTTGTTTGATGAAGATACACCCTACAACTTAATTCAGATGGTTCAACCCGATGTGCTTGTAAAAGGAAGTGATTATAAGCCTGAGGATATTGTAGGATATGATATTGTTACAGCTAAAGGGGGTTCAGTAAAAACAATTGATTTTATACCGGGATATTCCACTTCATTGATTGAGAAAAAAATAAAAACAACATAGTTGTTGCTTAAGTTAATGTAAAAAAAACATTCTATTTCAATAGCTGTTTTTTAAATCACATGACCAAACAATCCATATCAATTTGCTGGTTTCGCAGAGATTTGCGACTGCAAGATCAAGCAGCACTTTATCATGCCTTGAAATCTGACAATGCTGTTTTGCCACTGTTTATTTTTGATAAAGATATATTGGATAAGTTGGAGGAGAAGAAAGATAAACGTGTTGATTTTATTCATCAACAGATTGTAAGGTTGAAATCAGAGTTGCGTGCCCTGGGAAGCGATATGCTCGTATTATATAACCAACCCCATTTGGCATGGAAAGAAATTTTTGATACGTATGTAGTAAAAGCCATTTACACCAATCATGATTATGAACCTTATGCAATACAAAGAGACAAGCTGATTCAAGATTTTGCCGAAGCACAAGGAGCATCATTTTATACTTTCAAAGACCAATGTATATTTGAGAAAGATGAAATCACCAAAGATGACGGCAAACCTTATACGGTGTTTACTCCATATTCCCGAAAGTGGAAAGCAAAATTTAGTGACTACTATACAAAAGTATATCCGACAGAAAAATACTTTGCTAATTTCTTGCAGACAAAAGTTGAATTCACGATTCCTTCGCTGGAGCAAATGGGATTTGCACCAACACACGCACAGTTTCCATCGGTTGAAGTAGCTCAGGGTATCATTCGTAATTACGACAAAACACGCAACTTTCCAGCTATTGCAGGAACTTCTCGCCTAGGTATTCATTTTCGCTTTGGCACCATTAGTATCAGAGAAAAAGCCCGAAAGGCTGCTGAGCTCAATGAAACCTACCTAAACGAGTTGATATGGCGGGATTTTTATATGCAGATTCTTTCTCATTTCCCACAGGTTACCCAACAATCATTTAAGCCAAAATACGACATGATATTATGGCGAAATAATGAAGAGGAATTTGCAAAATGGTGCGAAGGAAAAACCGGTTATCCAATAGTAGATGCAGGAATGCGCGAATTAAATGAAACGGGTTATATGCATAACCGTGTTCGTATGATTGTAGCCAGTTTTCTTACAAAGCATTTGCTAATTGATTGGCGATGGGGCGAAGCTTATTTTGCAAAAAAGCTGCTTGATTTTGACTTGAGTGCAAACAACGGAGGCTGGCAATGGGCTTCAGGCAGTGGTACAGATGCTGCTCCGTATTTCAGGGTATTCAATCCGGCATTACAAACCGAAAAATTTGACAAGCAATTGGAGTACATTAAAAAATGGATTCCTGAATTGAATTCTTCTGCATATCCAAAACCAATTGTGCAGCATGAGTTAGCTCGTAAGCGCTGTTTGGAAACGTATAAAGCAGCATTGGGTTAGTCGTTGCTATATAGCTTGTGTTCGGCAATAAAATCTTTCACGGCATCGGGTACCAAATACTGAACCGATTTTCCGGCTTGTATCATGTCCCGTATATACGTTGATGAAATGTTTAGCAAGGGAACTTCAAATAATTTGATTTTGGTATGGTTGGCCAATAAAGGGTTTTCATGAAAGCCTGCTCTGCGATATACATACAGGTCATGATGCTCCAATATTTCTTTGTAGTCTTTCCACAAATGAAATGATTGCAGGTTGTCGCCTCCAATAATGGGTGTAAATTGATTTTCGGGAAAATGATTTCTTAAATACCTAAGTGTGCTCACGGTATATGACGGGCGGTCTAAAGTAAACTCGATGTCAGAGGCAACAAAATCTGATTCGTCTTCAATGGCAAGCTGCAACATTTGCAAGCGAAGGTTCTCATCCAACAGTTCATCATTTTGTTTGAATGGATTTTGAGGGGAAACGATAAACCAAATTTTTTCCAATTGGGTGAATTGCAAAAAATATTTTGCAATAAGCAAATGTCCCGTGTGTACAGGATTAAATGAGCCAAAGAAAAGTCCTGTTTTTGTCACTGCTTCAGAAATTGATTGATTAAATTTTCGGCTTCACCAAGTGCTGTGTCGAGGTCATCATTTAAAATAACGTGATCAAATTTGTTTTCGTAGGATAGTTCGAATACCGCTTTTTCAACTCTTATGCGTAAGGTTTCTTCTGTTTCTGTTGATCGGTATCTTAGCCGTTGTTCCAAAACTGTTACGCTTGGTGGTTTCACAAATACAGCCAATGCATTTTGGCCAAAAAACTTTTTAATATTTAATCCGCCTTCTACATCAACATCAAAAATAACAGTTTTGCCAAGTGCCCAAATTCTGTCGATTTCAGATTTGAGTGTTCCGTAAAAATTACCGCCATACACTTCTTCATACTCAAGAAATTCGTCAAGTACAATTTTTTCTTTAAAGTCTTGGTGAGTAAGAAAGTAATAATCTTTTCCGTGCACTTCGTTTTCCCTTTTGTTGCGTGTACATGCACTTACAGAAAACATTAGCCTATTGTCAATTTCAAGCAAATGTTTTACAATGGTTGTTTTACCGCTTCCTGAGGGTGCACAAAAAATAATGGCTTTACCTGAGAGGGGAGATTGCATCAATGAAATTTAATTTGTGTTTACTTCTGATGATTTATTGAAATGGTTTAAGTACTTTATCTAGATGATATTATTTATCTGTTCCTTTATTTTTTCCAATTCATCTTTCATTTCTACTACGCGTTGTTGTATTTTAAAATGATTGGCCTTTGAGCCGATGGTATTAATTTCTCTACCCATTTCTTGCGCAATAAAGCCCAGTTTTTTGCCGGCAGATTTGGTTTTCATTGTTTCTAAAAAATAGCTGCAATGCTGAATAAGTCTTGATTTTTCTTCACTGATATCCAGTTTTTCAATATAGTAAATCAGTTCTTGCTCAAACCTGTTTTTGTCAATATTTTCTTCTTTTAGTTGAGCCACTTCTTGTTCAATTCGTCCGCGAATGGTTTGCATTCTTTCGGGCTCTAGTTGTTCTACTTCTTTTACCAAATGGGTAATGGCTTGTGTCATTCTGCCTATTTCTTCACCAAGCATTTCGCCTTCCTTCATTCTAAATTTTTCAAAATCAATAAATGCTTTGTTGACCACTTCCATCAGGTTTTTTGCATCATCTTCATTGTTTTCATCTTCTTGTGGCTGAAATAAATTAGGCATATTAAGTAGCGTTGCAGATAGCATTTGCGGGTTAATTCCAGCATGATTACATACATCTGTTAGCTCTTTTAAATAGTATGAAGCCACATCTTTATTGATTGGCATTACTTTGTCTTCGGCACGTTTAAACTGCACGTTGATATTTACCTGACAGCTGCCTCGCTCAATCAGTTTATTTAATTCTCGTCTAAGCTCCAGATCTTTACTTTGCCATACTTTTGGCAACCTTAGGTTTATCTCTAGAAATTTATTGTTCAGAGATTTGAATTCGGCTTTAATTGTGTAGCGTTGGGTGTCAAGTTCTGCTGCACCATAACCGGTCATTGATCTTATCATGTTTTTGGATTTGCACAAAAGTAACAGAAATTACTCATGCACAAAATGTTGTTTTAGTCTAGATGTTCAGTTGTTTTCTTTCTCCAACTTACCAAAAATACCCCACCAAAAATAACTAGGATGTAGATGAACTTTTGTATGGTAAGGTTATCATTACCCGATAAGATGGCAATAAAAGTGGCGAGTACTGGCTGCAAATAGATATAGCTTCCCACCAATGATGAACTTGCTTTGCGAAGCGCATAAGCATTGAGCACATAGGTAACAAATGTAGATCCAAGTGTGATGAACGCAACGAATAGCCATATTTTTAGCGTGAATGAAGAAAAATTTATTTCTGTAAACTCACCATATCCAAATGGCAACACCACCAGCCAGCCAAATAAAAAACTCCACATGGTAACTGTTAGCGGATGGTACTTTTGCATGAGTGATTTTGCGTACACAAGGTAAAAAGCATAGATAATGGCATTTCCTGTCACCATCACATCACCCCAAACTGTTTGTGCACTAAAATTAAATCCGGTTCCGCCCATTAATAAAATTGCACCAAAGGCGGCAATGCTTATGCCTACAATTTTTTGAAGTGTAATTTTTTCTTTCAAATAAAGTGCGGCAAATACCACAACAAAAATGGGTGTATTCATCATAAGTACCGCACCGTTAATGGGTGTTGTGATGGAAAGTCCTTTAAAAAAAAGTAACATATTGAATGCAACACCAAACAATGCGCTCACCGCTAGTTGTAACATGTCGCGCCAATCGGTAATTCGTTTTTTGATAAACAGCGAGTGGAAAATAAAAATGCATACGGCAGCAACTGAAACCCTCATCAATATGAATGCAAAGGGTTGAACATAGGCCGGCATTACTTGTTTGGCAATGGTAAATGTGGCTCCGTAAATAAGTGATACAATAAACAAAGCTATATGAACAGATAGGGGTGTTTTCATCAGCTACTATTCAACAATGGTTCGCTTTGATTCCTTTAAAAAACGTATGCTAAGCATGGTTGCTGAAAATGTAAGTCCAATACTTAGCCCGAACCAAATTCCATAAAGGCTTAAATCATATTTATTGCCCAGAAACATACCTACCGGAATTCCAATAATCCAATAGGCAATAATTGTAATGAGTGTGGGTATTTTAGTGTCGGAAAGTCCCCTAAGGATACCAACTCCAACGCATTGAATGCCATCAGATAGTTGGAATAGTGCAGCAATAAACAATAAGTTCATTGCCATTTCACTCACCCTCGCATCAGATGTATACAAACCCACAATAAATGAATTTGCACCAATGAACAGTAAAGCGCACAAGCTCATAAACACAGCTCCCATAACCAATGCCGCCCTTCCTGATAACATCATATCGGTTTTGTTTTTACGGCCTATGGCATCGCCCACTAGAATTGAGCCTGCTGCAGATATTCCTGTTGCAATCATATAAGTTGTAGATGCAATATTGATGGCGATATTATGTGCGGCAAGTTCATATTCGCCATACCAGCCTATGATAATTGCAGCACCTGCAAATGCAGCTACTTCAAAAAAATACTGAAATCCTGACGGCAATCCGATTCTGAAAATTTCGGTAAGATGTGCACGAAAAGCAGGCAGTTCCTTTGTGGTGAGATAAGGTATATAAATTTTATTGCGCAACACAAAAACTGTCATGGCTACAGCCATAAATAATTTTGATATGGATGTAGCATAACCTGCTCCGTTTAGTCCCAGTGGCTCAAATCCCCAGTTGCCGAAAATAAGCACCCAGTTGAGCAAAACATTTAACAGCACAGCTATGATTGTAATTATTGCCGAGGGTTTGGTAAGTCCAATGCCGTCACTAAATTGTTTTACCCCATAAAACCAAAGCATAAATACCGTACCGGCATTCAGTATATGCAAGTAAGGAATTGATAATTGAGTAACTCCGGGTTGCTGCCCAAACCAATGCATATTAAGGGTAAGTACAAATACTATCGAAGAAATGACTGCCGTGAGCAACAGGGATGCGATAACACCTTTTTTAAAATAAATTTTTACATCTCCTGCATGTCCACCACCTTTTGCCTTTGCCACCAGTGGCGAAATAGCAGTAAGTGTTCCAATGCCCAAAATAACTACCAGAAAATAAACCGCATTGCTGGCTCCAACTGCCGCTAAATTGGTAGCGTCCAATTTGCCAACCATCATCACATCAGCCATACCCATCAATACCATACCCAATTGCCCAATGATGATAGGGAAACTTAGTTTGGTTATTTTGATGAAATACTGCCTGTATGTCGAAATCAGAGAATGAAACATTTTATAAAATTGTGGGCGAAATTACACCCCAAATCCGATATCAGAAATTTATTTGATATTGCATATATGTTAAGACTTTGTATAGTTGTTGTATGTTTTCATTCATTCTGTGGATTTGCACAATACCGCACGAGTGAATACAATCATATTGGCTGGTATACTACAATGGGTAATGTAAGTATAGCAAATAAGCTCAAAATTATTCCCGAGTTTCAATGGCGAAGGGATAATTTTATTACCGATCCTCAACAAAATCTTTACAGGTTGGGCATTCAATATGAACCGTCAAAAGATATTTGGCTTCGAGGAGGATATGCATTTATACAAACATTTGATTATGGCACTTATCCTATTAATAAGTTTGGAAAAGAATTTCCGGAACACAGGATATACGGTGGCTTTTTACTGAATTCAAAATTGATAGAGAAAATAGATATCCAAAATCGTTTGCTATATGAAGGCAGGTGGCTAGGCGTATACAATGATGCAGCATCATCATCAAAAGTTGACGATTGGCAATTTTTAAACCGAATCAGGTACATGCTTAGATTGCAAATGCCCCTCAAAGGAAATACACTGGATGATCAAGAGGCATACATAGCTGCATATGATGAAATCATGATGGGTTTTGGCAAAAATGTAAACAAAAATATTTTTGACCAGAACCGCCTGGGTTTATTGTTTGGCTGGCGTTTCAATAAATATTTCAGAATGGAAGGCGGATATTTCGGACAGATTCTTCAGTTGGGCAGAACGGATGCAACAGGCAATAATATTTTTCAATACAATAGGGGATTTATCATCAACACTTATTGGAATATCAATTTGTAACTAAAATATCAATCATTGCACTCCATGAGCAACATATCACCTGTTTTGTAAGATATCGTAACAAAGCCATCTGTTTCCGCTTCATTGCTGCTGCCGCTCCTGTAGCCTATTTGCAATTCTTCATCATTAAGGTTGTATTTGAGTCCGGAGGTTTTTATTCCGGTTACAGTTCCTACCGGCATCAGGGATAGAATGGAACCTTGGGTATACCATTTGGTAAATTCATTTTTAAGTGGAATGATACGTGAATAATCGTCTACCATTACAATATTGATGAGGTGTTTGTAGCGCACAATATCGGTAATATTGGTAAGTGTATGATCAGCCCTGCGCCCGGTAGCCCATAGTATATTTACCGCTTCAAATTTGCGTTCAATCAGAAACTCTATGGCTTTTTGCAAATCTGTTTTATTCTGATCGGGTGTATGTACAATTTCAATTGGCATATGCGCAATCTGCTCACGTGCATGTTCATGGCTATCAAAATCACCCAATAATACATCTATTTTAATTCCCAATTCCAGTACTCTTTTTATTGCACCATCCAATACCACTACAAAAGGGCTCCATTCCAAAAGCTGACCTAACAATTCTGTGGAACAAGCTTCACCGTTTGCAATAATGAGTGCCGGTTCCTGGCCTTCGCGTACAATGTGATGTGATGACATAAAGGAATATAAATATTAACCGAAATAGATTGAGTATTCACAAAACAATTACTTCTTTTATCAATTCGCAAGCAGCATGTTCATTTACTACTTCGATAATTTTATTTCGTGAATAGTTTAGTTCGTTGCGAAGCGGTGCAGAATTGATGTATAGATAAAGTTTTTGATTACGTATGTATAACTTTGAAGTTTGTTTCGCAATGTGTTCCCCAACAATAAATGGCCACTTTTCAATTAGGTCTGCCTCTTTAAGTTTGCTTTCAGTTTTTGTTCCCTGAAACATTTCCCGAATAACATCTTTAATATTTTGTTCGTTGGTATTGCGCATCACTGTCAAATCTCTGAAATTTTTCCGGCTTCAACCATAAAATATTTTTGAGCAGCAGTTAAATGCTTAAGAGATTGTTGCATACGTTCCAAATGGGTATCCGTAATAAATATTTGTCCAAACGTATCAGATGCCATTAATTCAAGCAGTTTTTGTAATCGATGTTCGTCCAGTTTCTCAAAAATATCATCCAATAACAGTAATGGCTTTTTTCCGGTTGCCGCTTTGATATAATCATATTGTGCAAGTTTTAGTGCGATGATAAAACTCTTTTGTTGGCCTTGCGACCCTGTTTTTTTAATAGAAAACCTATCCAATATAAATTCAAATTCATCTTTATGGATGCCTTTGGTTGTTCGGGCAGAAAGCATATCAACCTGTTTGGATTCATCTAAACAATGCAATAATGATTTTTCGTGAAGGTGAGATACATAATTGATGTCTACACGCTCATTACCACTGCTGATTATTTGGT
>JBIINH010000147.1:0-5847 GCA_044337585.1 Bacteroidia bacterium | reverse complement strand
TCAGTCATCCATATCGCGGTATCGTTTTCCAACTCCGGATCTGTAATGTATATTTCCCTAATCGGACTATTTGTATTCATCACCAATCCATTTGATGAAAGATAATTATAAGCCGCTTCGTAAGCAGGCCCCATCTTATCATACGCGCCTTTATAGGTAAGAATAAGCGCTTTGGTTTGGGGCAACTCATGCATTACGATTTGCTTATCGGACTCAATCACCCCTGCAACCGGAATAGCCGCTTCAAAATCCAGCTTCTTTGGATTAAGACTATAATATAAAGCCATAGGCATTCCTATCAATTCCAAATTCGCACTTATGAGCTTTGCATTGAGTTTAGCAAAACTTTTTGCGAAAATATCTGAAGTAATTTTTTGTTGCGGCAGTTGGTACCTGATGCCTATTACCTTCATTGGCAAAACGTCTATCAACTCAGCATCATATCCACCTATCACTAGCCTTGCAGGCATACTTTCACTTATCTCGGCAATTTTATTCAATCCATTTTCAAAATCAGTTCCAATCATATTATCCATGAATAATCCGAACCAGCGTGATGCAATATTCCAACCATGCTCGGTAGTTATTGACCATTCCACATTGCAATTGCTATCGCTGGTGTTTTCAAATAAAAATTCAACTTTTGACGTTCCCCAATCTGCAAACATTAAGTCAACTAAAATCCGCTCAAATGGTTTGCTCTCGGTTATAAGCACTTTCCCTTTTCCCACATTTCGATTTTTACTATCCCAAGTATAATAAGCGTTTGTGCCTTCTGCAGGTTCTGAGTAAGTTAATGTAACCAATGTATCCATAGCATACCATGGCGACCATAATGGCCATTTAGAAAGGTCATTGACAAGCACGAAAGGAATATCAACCGAACGGTTAATAGAAATCTGTCGACTGACTAAAGTTTTGGATGGAAGAAAGAATCCAGCAACCAATAGTAAAAGGATGAAGCTTAATAATACAATTAAGATTTTTTTGAATATTCGCATGGCTTTAAGTGTAAATTTGAAACAAATTAAACAAAACATTATGCAATCAAAGCGCAAAGCGGGGAATTTTATTTTTGTAGCATTGGGATTTGTGCTTATGTTGAGCCTTTTTATATATGCTGCCAATCCTTTTAATACCGAATGGAAAAAGGAGGTTAAGAAAAATTATAACATATACAGTATGCCCTTTCCCGAGCAACTTGATTTTGCAGGTAGCATTATTCCCCTGCAAGATGAAGAGCTTAAAGAAAGATACGACCGCGAATTGCTAACCAATATGTATTGGCAATCACAAACCCTGCTATTTATAAAACGTGCCAATAAAAATTTTCCTGAAATAGCACCTATCCTAAAGACTTACGATGTACCTGATGATTTTAAATACCTAAGTGTTGCAGAAAGTGGCTTACAAGCACATGCGGTTTCAAGTGCCGGAGCTGCTGGATATTGGCAGTTTTTGGATAAAACTGGAAAAGTATTCGGACTGATTATAAATGAAGAAGTAGACGAGCGCTATCACCTACAAAAATCAACAGAAGCAGCGTGCAGGTATTTCAAAAAAGCATATGAAATATTTGGTGATTGGAGTTTGGTGGCAGCATCTTATAATATGGGCATTGAAGGGGTAAAAAGACAACTGGCATCACAACAAGAAAATAATTATTATGACCTCTACCTTAATCAAGAAACTTCTAGGTATTTGCTAAGAATTGTGTCAATAAAAACGATACTTCAGCAACCTGATGAGTATGGATTTCATGTGGCCGAAAACCATCATTATCAAAAACAAGAAATCGTTTTTATAAAAGTTCAACAACCTGTTAAAGATTTGTACGCTTTTGCAAAGCAATATGGGTGCACTTACAAAGAACTAAAATACCTGAATCCATGGCTTCGCAAGCCAACATTGCTAACACCAGGAAGTTGGACCATCGAACTACCAAAACGTAAAATCGCACAACGTATGCCTATCAATAGCGATACCATTATACATATCGAACCTATAGAATAAGTAATAAATTCAATTTTAAATTTGTTTCTCTGTTTTGATGTACAGCCGCTCATTATAGTATCACATATATTCACTATGCAATAAATATAATCAAATAAAAATATTACATATAGTTTATATTGTATGGTCTGAAGTATATATTTGATACATCCAAACTTTTAAAACACCTTTTCAATTAAAGGCTGCCAATAAATGGCAGTCTTTTTTTACATACAAGCCATACCTTTGCTTTTCATGAAATTTATCAATATTCACACCCATCACAAACCGAAAAAGGCAGGTGAAATTGTCATCAGAAATGTATTTATACACCGTCAGCATAAGATGCCCTCGGTTGCATATGGAATGTCGGTTGGACTGCATCCATGGTATGTAAATGATATTGAAATGGATGCCTGCATAAATAAGCTTGCCGAATGGATTTCAAACCCGTCTATATTTGCAGTTGGAGAAATTGGCATAGATCGCAGCATTGATACTTCTATTGAAATACAAAGAAAGTTTTTCGAAGCCCAATTAAATATTGCTCGTGCTTTTCAAAAACCTGTGATAATACATGCTGTAAAAAGCTATAGCGATTTGTTGCCTTACGTAAAAAAAGCTCACATCCCATTTATTTTTCATCAATTCCAGGGCAATCTGCAACAAGCACATGATTTGATTAAGCATGGTGCATTTTTATCGTTTGGTAAAAACCTTTTTCAACCTTTGATAGAAAATGTATTCATTAAGATACCAATAGAATCATGTTTCTTTGAAACTGATACTGCTAATCACATCAATATTTCAGATATATATAGAAAAGCTGCCGAGTTGAAAAAAATAGATATTGACTCGTTAATGAAATTTCAGAATGATACTTTTGTGGCTGTTTTTAATAAACAGATATGAGCAAAGAAATTAAATCATGGATGGGCCGATCGCAGCTTTTGATGGGAGAAGAAAAGTTGCACAAACTCATTAATAAAAATGTATTGGTGGTAGGGCTTGGTGGTGTTGGAGGCATAGCCGCAGAAATGATTGCCCGAAGTGGCGTAGGAAAAATGACCATCGTTGATGCCGACACCGTAGAAGAAACAAACCGCAACCGCCAAATGCCTGCCTTGCTAAGCACCGATGGCCAGCTTAAATCGGAGGTTATGGCTACCCGTATTCGTGATATTAATCCCGATATTGAACTAACGGTTATTTCGAAATTTTTTAAAGACGAAACCACAACCGAAATTTTAGATTCACAACAATTTGATTATGCATTGGATTGTATAGACACGCTTGCTCCAAAAGTTTTTTTTATCAAAGCTTGTATGGATAGGAAAATACCCATTGTGAGTAGCATGGGTGCGGGAAACAAGATTGATCCTACGCAGGTGAAAGTTGCCGATATATCAAAAACCTACAATTGCCACCTAGCCAAATACACCCGTAAATATTTGTATAAGTTTGGTATAAGAAAAGGTTTGAAATCTGTTTTTTCTGCTGAACAACCTGCTGCTTACATGGGAATAAAATTGGTAGATGGGCAAAACAAAAAATCATCTCCCGGAACCATCAGTTACATGCCTGCCATATTTGGCTGCACGGTTGCCAGTGTTGCCATTCGAGATTTATATTTACAAACATGAATAACTATAAAGGTCGTTATTTTGACGGAAAAACGTCTCGTGCAGTTGAGGTAATTATTACCAATGATGATGCAAACATATATTTAAACGCAGAAGGTATAGACAAGAAATGGCCCTTGGCTGAAATTACTGAAGATGATTGTACGCGCCAATTCTTATCAATTAGGTTTGGCACTGCCTTTCCCTATGAACAACTGGATAGTACAGATAAAGCATTTATCAATACATGGCTCAAATTAAATAACAAATCTGGTTTCCGCCCCCTGCATTCAGCTACAGGATTTCTGGCTATTTTACTACTCTTTGTTGTATCAATTTTTGTATTGGGATATGCATATGGCTTACCTTGGTTGGCTGGCGTTGTCGCTAACAAAGTACCTATATCGTATGAAGTTACTTTAGGAGAAAATGCATTGAAAGGTATGCTTGCAAAAAGCAAAACCAATGAGTTAAAAAGTAAACAACTGAATCGTTTTTTCAAACAACTAAACATAAAATCAGATTACGCAATAAAAATATATTATGTGAATGAAGAAGTGGTGAACGCATTTGCTTTACCTGGCGGAAATATTGTGGTGTATGACGGGTTGGTAAAAAAACTAAAAAATGAAAATGAATTGGCAGCATTGCTTGCTCATGAATTTACCCATGTGCAAAAGCGTCATTCCACCAGAAATATTTTTCGAAACATGGCCGGATATATTTTGATATCTGCTCTTACAGGTGATATGAATGGTTTGACACAACAATTTATACTTACAGCTGATAATTTAGGCACACTTAGCTACTCGCGTGAGTTGGAAACAGAAGCGGATGACTTTGGCATGCAGGTGCTAAAGGAAAACAACCTATCCTGTGCAGGAATGAAATCTTTATTTGAAACATTTAAAGAAGAAGAGAAAATAGCTGTTCATGAATTACTGAGCTCCCATCCCGATTTAGATAGCCGCATTGAACGTGTAGAAATTTTTATGCAAAATAACAGTTATGATATTCAGCAAAATGATTCGTTAGCTTACTATTTTAAACAACTGAAAAAATGAATCCTTCTGAACTTGATTTGATTGAGCATGCAGATACATCTTTATCTATTTATTTTGATGAAGAACATCCAAAAAGAGGCTTAACAAGGGAAGAGCTTTTAAGTTGGCTTACACAAAAAATAATTTTTTTATTGTTACACGATATGGAAAAATTATTGCACATCTTGTATCGAATTGACGTGAAAGAATCGCTCGTAAAAGATGTATTTGCGCAGCATGACCCCAAGAAAATCGCACCTTTGCTTGCTGAACTTATCTTAAACAGAGAATTGCAAAAAGTTTACACCAGATTAAAATACAAGCAGTCATAAAAACATGACAGATATCAGTTTTGACCTCATGCAAATTTGTACGTAATTGCAACATTTAAAATACTAATTTATTACATGGCAATTTTATTATTCTTAATAGGTCATTGGTACCTATCTCTTTTCGGACAAACCTTTTACCTTCATCGCTATGCTGCTCACAAAATGTTTACCATGACACCTGGTTGGGAAAAATTTTGGTATATTTATGCATGGATTACTCAAGGTTCTTCATATTTAAACGCACGTGCTTACGCAATCTTACACCGCATGCACCATGCCTATAGCGATACTCAAAAAGATCCGCATACACCTCATTTTTTTAAAGAAGTATTCTCAATGATGTGGCATACCAGAGCGGTTTACAATGGTGTGCTTCGCGGTACAATGGAAGTTGAACCAAAATTTTTGAAAAATTATCCGGTATATCCTGCCATCGATCGCATTGCTGACTCATGGCCTTCTCGTATTGCTTTCGGTATAGGTTATATTGCTTTTTATGTAGCATTTGCCACAAGTCCTTGGATGTATTTGCTTCTGCCAATTCACTTCCTTATCGGACCTATTCAAGGTGCTGTGGTAAATTGGGCCGGACACAAATACGGATACCGCAATTTTGATGACGAAAAAGATCATTCAAAAAATACTTTAATCTTCGATTTCTTGATGCTGGGTGAATTGTTTCAAAATAACCACCATCATGCAGGTGCAAGGCCAAATTTTGCAGCCAAGTGGTGGGAATTTGATCCTGTGTATCCGGTAATCAGGTTGTTCAACAAAATTGGTATCATCAAACTATTGCCAATAGCCTCAAACACTAAATACTAAAACTTAAAATTATTTATAAAAGCGCTATGATAT
>JBIINH010000023.1:0-19146 GCA_044337585.1 Bacteroidia bacterium | reverse complement strand
TGCCGGTTTTATATAATGATGAAACATCAGCAGATGCTTGTTTACTTGCCCTGTATATTATTTGTTTGCTATGAGGTGAAAGTTTTGGTTGTTGTGCAATAGCCATTAAGCTTAATGCAGTAAAAAGGAATGTAAGGGTAATTTTATTTGTCATAATTCTAATGATTACATACAAACCTAAATCATTTCTCAGACTTTTTTCTTTTTAGGTTTTGGTCCTACCAAATCATAAGATTGATCAATAAATGAGCAGAGTATTTTTTTAGGAATGCTTCCATCTAAAATAATGGTGTTCCAATGCATTTTATTCATATGGTATCCCGGCAAAACAGCATTATATGTTTCGCGAAGCAAGACGGCTTGTTCAGGGTTGCATTTTACATTTATTTTTAGTGGCTCATCAAATCCCGTGATAAGAAATATTTTTCCGTTTCGTTTAAACACAAGCGTATCCGGACCGAATGGTAAACCTTCTTCTGTATTAGGTTTTGAAAGGCAATATTCGCGAAGCAACTCTAGGTTCATTAATGGTGATAGTTAAGTTTGCCTTCAGCTTCTGCGTCCTTAACCAGGTCCTCTTCTAATTTTTTTAGAAACGCATTTTTGCGCTGTTGAATAATTATGGAACGAATTTTTTCTTTTTCAAATGCATATTCAGAAGGGCCGTTCTGTATGCGATAATCGAAAATGCGAAGCAAATACACCACGTCATTTTCATTTATTTCCACGAATTTATTATTTTTCAAAAAGTGCTCATCGTTGTATGTTTCTATTGGGATTTCTTTCCTCACCTCATCTAATAAGAGCCAGGCTTCTTCATCAAGAAATTGTTTTTCTGCGTGCGTCACGCAAAACTGGAAAAGCCTTGTCTTATCAACTGCTGTATTTGATTTTAATAAGGATTTGATTTTGTTCAGCTCTCTAGAATCACTTTTGATTTTTATATAGTTGATGCGAACAATTGGCTGTATGAGTGAAAAATCATCAGGGTGCGAATTGAAATAGTACTTCATTTCATCCTCAGACACAAATGTATCAATGCGCTCTGAAACAATTTTTTGTTGGTAGCGATAGATTAGTAGTGATTTGCGGTAATCATTTATAAGCGCCTCAACATCTTTTTCCTCGGCCACTAAGTTTTCCTCTGCTTTTTGAGAAAGTACCCGGCTAACTAACCATTGTCGGGTAAATGATTGAATAATTTGCAAACTGTCCGCCTCATCATAGTCGGTGTTCTCATCAAACAATGGCAACAAATCAGCAGGATAAAGGCATTCGTTGTAGGCGCACACTATGGGCTTTTCTCCCTTTGTGTTGCTGCCTGAACAAGCAAAAAACAATACACAGCACATCATTAAGATGGTGTGTATACCGAACTTCATCTTATTTAAAAAGATTACCCAGTGCAGGCGAATTCACAGTAACGGGATATTTGTTTCGCAGTTCTTGAATCCATTCTTTTTCAAGATAGTTTTGGTAGTCAGATGTTGCCGGACCACGGGCTTCTTTTAGAGATTTCGGTTCAGCAGCAACAACACCAAAAACTATATGGAAGCGATAAGTATTATTTTCATTTGCGAGGTCAACAACACCTTTGGTATCCCATAGTTTATCAAAGGCAGGATTTGCACCTTTTTCATATTTAGCTGAGTCAATTGTAACGGCACCTTTTATCTTTTTATTTAATTTGGCCACTATTTCTGTATTTGATTTTCCGGCTTTGGCCATCTTCATTGCAGCAAGCTCTGTTTTTTCGTCTAAGCATAATAAAGTGTAAACTTTAAGACGCTCTTTCCACATGTACTTTGAGGCATTTTGTTTGTGAAAGGCTTCCAATCCGACTGTATCAGAAACGGATTTGCTCCACACTTTCTTGTCTTTTAAATCAAAAAGCATAATGCCATCGTGGTACTCCTGCATCAAGTATTTAAAGTCTTCATGTTTAATTTCAAGTATGCTTTCTTCGTATTCAATTGCTTTTTCATTTGTATAGTTTTTATATAGATTTCTAATTACCATATCAACAGATTCACCTTTGTGAGGCTCTTGTTGTGCTCTTACATAATTTGCAAAGTCGCGCGTATCAAAGTTGCGGTCGTTAAATGATAGGATGGTTTTTTCACTACCATCTTTCATGTTTGGCTCCCAGTTTCCATCTAAAAAAGTTGAATCAAGTGTTGCAGAAAACTCTTTCAACACTTGAGGGTATTCTTTGTATTTTGTTTCACGCTTAATCCTTGCAGCTACTGCCAATCTGTTACTTTCTGAGCGAGAATCACGGGTAATTTTATTTTTAAGGCTCTCTTGAACTTCTGATAGTTCAGGGACTGGTTTTATCTCTAAGGTTTTTACGATGTGCCACCCGTAATCGGTACGGAATGGTTGTGAAAGTTGTCCTTTAGGAGTTGTGAAAGCTACATCTTTAAAAACCTCAGGGTAGTTGCTTAGGCTTGCCATAAAGTTCATTATACCACCATTATTTTTCGAGCTCATGTCTGAAGAATATTCTTTGGCAAGAGAATCAAAACTTTCTCCATTTACCAATCTGTTGTAAATACCATCAATCATTGTTTTGGTATCCGCAGTTACAACCTCATCAGCATTTTGTGGAATTTGAAGCATGATATGTGCAACTTTTACTTCGCCTCTTGCAACCCTTCTGTTGTTGGTTTTAATAATGTGATATCCATATTTTGTTCTAAAGGGAAGAGATACTTGTCCTATTGGAGTGGCATAGGCCATATTTTCAAACGGATATATCATGTAGAAAGCAGTGAACCATCCAAGGTTTCCAAGGTTTTTAGATGCCGAAGGGTCTTCGCTAAATCGTGCAGCAAGCGAATCAAATCGTTCTCCTTTTAAAATGCGTTTACGTAAATCATTAATTTTATTGAAAGCGGCAAGGGTATCTTTTGGCGAAGCGTTTTCAGCGCAGTTTATCAATATATGGCTTGCGTTGATTTCCTCTTTTGTGCGGTTGTATGCCTCTTGAATAAGTTGGTCTGTTACTTTTTTATCAGTTAGGTAAGGGTTGGCAAGTTGCTTTCTGTATCCAGCAAGTTCATTTTTAAAAGCTGTAAAAGTATCAAGTTGAACCAATTGTGCCTCTTTTACCATCATCTTAAAATTTTGGTAAAGTTCAAGGTACTCGTTGATTTCATCTTGTGTAGGTGTTTGCTTTTCTTTTCTGTTTTTTGACAATAAACGCTCAAACTCTTGTTGGAAAACAGTATCACTTCCGTAGGTAAAAATCCAGCTGTTTGGTTTTGCTGCTGGTGCAGGCTGAACAGGCGCTTTTTTAGCAGGCGCTGCACTTTTAGACTTTGGGGCTTGGGCAAATGAATGGATGGCAAGTATGGCCAACAAGAAAGGAAATATTGATTTCTTCATATGTGTTTTAATAATTATCCTTTAAAAAAGGGCTTGCAAAAATATAAAAATGCCTTGCAATACCTATAAACGACTGAATTTTCTATTTGCAGCTAACACACTGCCCTTTATTGTGCTCTTCATTTCATCGACATTTATTTTTTTAGAAGCAGATATAAAAACAACAGGAAATTCAGATCGTGCAAACCACGTACGTTTCAGCCGATCAATGTAGGATTCTTTGTGGTCATCATTTTCTGGCATATCTAAGGGATCTTTTAGTTGGTCAATTTTATTAAAAAGTAAAATAGTCGGCTTGTCGTTTGCGCCAATCTCTTCTAAAGTTTGGTTCACCACGTCTATTTGTTCTTCAAAGTTAGGGTGTGAAATATCAACAACATGGAGCAAAATATCAGATTCCCGAATTTCATCCAAAGTTGATTTAAAGCATTCAACCAATTGGTGGGGGAGTTTCCTGATAAAACCAACAGTGTCGGTTAGCAAATAAGGCACGCTATCGAACTCTGCTTTCCTTACTGTTGCATCCAATGTGGCAAATAATTTATTCTCGGCCAAAACATTCGCATTCCCTAAAAGGTTGAGAAGCGTTGATTTACCCACATTTGTGTAGCCAACCAGTGCTACACGCACTTTGGTGTCCCTATTTAGCCTGCGGGTTTGGCTTTGTTTATCAATGTCACGTAGTCTTTCTTTTAATTTTGTAATGCTATTTCGCAAAGCTCTTCTATCAGTTTCAATTTCTGTTTCACCAGGACCCTTCATTCCTATTCCCCCTTTTTGCTTGCTTAAGTGTGTCCACATGCGTGTTAGCCTTGGAAGCAAATATTGTGCTTGAGCAAGTTCAACTTGGTATTTTGCTTGGGCACTTCGGGCCCTACTTGCGAATATGTCAAGAATGAGGTTAGTTCTATCGAGTATTTTTACCTTAAGGATATTTTCCAAATTACGCAATTGTGCAGGAGTTAACTCATCATCAAAGATTACCAGATCAATTTCTTTATCTTTTACATAGGTTTCAATTTCTGCTATTTTACCTTCGCCCACATAGGTGCGTGGATGTGGATGTGGCAAGCGTTGTAAAAAAGTGTTTTCTACAACAGCCCCAGCCGTTAGGGATAAAAAAGCCAATTCATCGAGGTATTCTTGTGCCTGCTCTGCTTTTTGATTGCCCTCAATGACCCCAACAAGAACCGCACGTTCGGCTGGTTTTTTTGTATTATGAAGTTTTGCCATGTTACTTATTCCGTTCAAATATAGTCATGCAAGTTTGCGGGGCAAATCAACAGTTGCTTACTCATACTATTTTTAATTACTTTGTATTCGTATGTTAAAATATTTTCGCATAATATATGTCGCATTTACATTGCTTCAATTCACATCAGTGAAAGCCCAAACCATTGAATGGTCTAATCAGCAAAAGGTGAAATCAAAAGCCAACTATTCGCAGGTTATGGGGCAAAACACTTCGGGCATTTTTGTTATAAAATCTAGAACAAATGAATTTGCGAAAGAACTGTTTATAGAAAAATATAGGTTGAACTTATCGCTAGAAGACGAAAAGCCCCTGTGGCAGCCTCCAGGCACGTTTATAGAAAAGATATTTTTTAACGAGCAGGGCCTAACTGTCATAGCTAGCCAAAAAAATGGAACAAACATTGAGCTCATATATTGGCAGATTGATAATAACCTTAATGTAATGGTTCAACCATTACTAATGCTTCAGGAACCGCTTCAAAACCTTGATCAACAATCTGTATTTTATATCAGAACCAATACGGTGAATGAATCGTATTCAATTACTTATGTTACCAAAACAGATAATAAATTAACCACCACACTTAATATTGCTTCTTTTAACAGAACACTTCAATTTATTTTCAAAAAGCAGTTTCCATTACCAACAGCCTTACAGGATATTATATTTACTTCTGTAGAAATGGACAATGCCAACAACATTTTTTTACTTATGGATTTTCCTTCGAAAATACAGCCCCTGAAGAAAATCGTAAATAGAGATTTTTACCTTTATGCTTTTTATAACGATGAGAAACAATTAAAAGATTTTTTGTTAAGCAATGATACAGTTGAAATAGACGATTGGGGGATGGCGATTAATAATATTACCAAGAATATTACTATTGCTGGGTATTATAAGTTTACTTCTTCGCAAAAAATGCAAGGTACTTTTTTGGCATCCCTCGACTTGGTTTCAATGCAATTAAATGCACCAAAGTTTGTAGCCATTAAGCCAGAGTTTGTAAATAAAGTGATGGGTGCAACACTTAACACAAGCCCAGACGGGCTTTATGATGTGTATGTTAGAAAGATTATCCCCAGAAGTGATGGTGGATGTGCTATTGTTGGAGAGAGGTATTACGAATCAAAGCAGACATATACCTATTATGTAAATGGATTTCCTCAAACATCATACAGGATTGTATACAACTATGATGAAATTATTTACTTCAACCTAAAGCCCGATGGGACCGTTCAACAACAAGAGTTTTTTAAAAAGAAACAAAACTCGATGGGAGATGGCGGATATTATTCTTCATTTATTACCATGAACACAGGAGACAGGATAGCTTTTATTTATAATGCCGATGTAAATGCAGAAGGAGATGTATTTATCTCATCTATTTCCCCTAGTGGCGAAACCGATACCCGGATATTAATCAAGTCGTTAAGTTTTTATGTGTCTGTACTACCAATTGAAAGTAAACAGATTACACTAAACACCGTTCTTTGTTCGACATTAAAAGACCGAAAATTTTCGCTGATGCGTGTAACTTTTTAACTTCGAATCATCTTGTTACAACTTTTTAGACAAAACACAGTGCTGGCGGCAATAATCATGATAGTGGTGGCCACATTGCTAAGGCTGCCAGTATTGCTTAATCCACAGCCATATGAGATAATTGAATCAGCACCGTTTTCAGTGTTTACCTTCAAATTCATCAACACAATTCAAAATCATCTATTGATAAAATATATTATCGCGCTCGTTCTCATTGTATTTCAGGCCATATTAATCAATTACATTTTTGTGCGGCATGATGTGCTATATAAGATGACTTACCTCCCTGGTTTTGTATATGTTATACTTTGCTCAATATTTCCAGAACAAATGCAACTTACGCCTCAGCTCATTGCCAACACATTTTTACTGCTTATGCTATTGCGTATTTTCTACCTGTATGAATCGGCCAACCCACTACTTTTGGTACTTGATGCAGGCGTATATATCGGAGTAGGCTTTTTATTTCATTACGACATTATATTCTTCACACCTTTTGTTCTTATAAGTGTAATTATTTTTACATCGTTTAATATTCGTTTTATCATGGTAGCTTTATTAGGAATTTTGTTACCGGTTTATTTTGTGGCTATCTATTATTATGTCACGTATCAACTTAAGCCCATGGCACAAATAATTATAAATAGGCTTGCCTCTATTGAAATTGTGTCTAGGGTAAATGATTATAAACAGCTTATTCCTGTTGGCATTGTTGCCATAGCAGCCCTTTTGGGATTTTTGGATTTGCAGCAGAATTATTTTAAAAATAAAGTAAAGACCAGAAGGATTTTACAAAGCTTTTTACTCCTTAGTGGTTTTGGCATTTTGGTAATACTATTAGAAAACGAAGCATTTACATACTCCAGTTTTTATCTAAATATCGCGCTTTCCCTGCCAATTGGGTATTATTTTATTAGTAAAAAAAGATATTGGCTAAAAGAGGCAATTTTATACCTACTTATTGCCTTTTCAATTTATTTTACCTTCTTGGCTTGAGTGATTTTTTTTCATATTTCAGATATTGGAGTCTGACACATATATTTACACACTATTTTCTCGTTGATAACCCGATGAAGTTCATAAAAAGATTTAAATTAATACTTCTAATACTTTTCTCTGTGCAATTTTCAAAAGCACAGGAAGCAGGCATGATTATAGATCAGATTGCAGCTGTAGTGGGGAGCAATGTAATTATGCATTCAGAAATAGTGATGGAGTTTAAGCAAATGCAGAAGGAGTTCGATACAAGTCTGCCAGACTCTGTAAAATGCGCCATTCTAAAACAAAAAATACTAGAATATGTATTGCTTAATAAAGCACAATTAGACTCCGTGTTGGTGAGTGAAGACAGGGTAAATCAAGAACTCGACCGCAGGATAAAATATTTTGCGATGCAATTTGGCGGGGAAAAAAAGATGGAAGAGTTTTATGGAAAAACTACTTCACAGATTAAAGAAGATAACCGAGAGAAAATCAAAAACAATTTGATTGTTACCGAGATGCAACAAAAAGCATTGAAAGATGTGAAAGTATCGCCTTATGATGTTCGCAAATACTTTAATTCCATTCCAGAAGACAGCTTGCCATACTACAGCGCTGAGGTTGAAGTGGCGCAAATTGTAATGGAGCCTAAAGTATCAGAAGAAGCTAAGAAAATGGCGTATGAAAAAATATTTGATTTGAGACAACGAATTTTAAATGGTGATAATTTTACAACCCTTGCGCTAATCTATTCAGAAGATAAAGGTTCGGCCGTAAATGGAGGGGAATTGGGTTTTTTTACTAGAGGTGATATGGTTCCTGAATTTGAAGCGGCAGCATTTAAACTCAAACCAGATAGTATATCCAAAATTATTGAAACAAAATATGGTTATCATATTCTAAAATTAGTAGATCGAAAAGGTGAGAATATAAACGTTAGGCATATACTTATTCGCCCACAAATATTTAGAACAGATGTGCAACGTGCCAAAGAATTACTTGATAGCATATTGTGGCTTGTAAAAATAGACTCCTTAACATTTGAACAAGCAGCAAAAAAATACTCGGATGATAATATGACAAAAGGCAATGGGGGATTTATTATCGACCAACAAAATGGCACCACCAGGGTACCAGTTGACGAATTGGATAAAGCAATTTATTTCCGGATAGAGAATATGAAAGCAGGCGATATCTCGGAGCCTGAACTAATAACCATTGATGGACCGGATAGGCAACAAGCTTGGCGCGTTTTTTACCTTAAATCAGAGGTAAAACCACATATAGCAAACCTAAAAGATGATTACCAAAAATACCAAGGATTGGCATTTCGCGAAAAGCAACAAAAGGCACTTACTGCATATGTAGATAAAGCCAAAAAATCTACCTATATCCGTATTTCACCAAACTATGCACTATGCCCACAACTGTCAGAATTTATTGTAAAACCTTAGCATAAAAAAAGAAGATGTATCAAAACGAAGTACAAGCAGCAAATGCATTACATCAAAAGTATAAAGAGTTGCGAAGTGAAATTGGAAAAGTAATTATTGGACAGGATGAGGCTGTGGAAGCAGTGCTGATGTCTATTTTCTCTGGGGGTCATAGCTTATTGGTTGGTGTTCCTGGGTTGGCCAAGACGCTTTTAGTAAGAACAATTGCCGAAGTCCTTGATTTAAAATTTAACAGGATTCAGTTCACTCCTGATTTAATGCCTGGAGATATTACAGGGGCAGAGATACTCGATGATACAAGATCATTTAAATTTATAAGAGGACCCTTATTTGCAAATATTGTACTTGCAGATGAAATAAATCGTACACCACCCAAAACACAATCGGCCTTGTTAGAAGCAATGCAGGAACAATCTGTAACAGTAGGTGGTAATATTCATTATTTGGAAAAACCTTTTTTTGTATTGGCCACACAAAACCCCATTGAACAAGAAGGAACCTATCCTTTACCCGAAGCACAGCTCGATCGTTTTATGTTCAATATAGTGCTTGATTACCCAACATACGAAGAAGAGTTAGAGGTTATAAAAAGTACTACAACCAATCAAAAAATCATATTGGAAAAAATACTGACGGCAAATGATATCATTCATTTTCAGCAGTTGGTGCGACAAGTGCCTGTTGCTGATAATGTATTAGAATACGCAGTGAAACTTGTAAACAAAACAAGGCCATCAACGCAATATGCAACGACAAGTATCAATGAATTTGTAAGTTATGGTGCAGGCCCAAGAGCAGGTCAATATTTAATTTTAGGAGCCAAATGTCATGCTCTTATCAATGGCAAGTACTCGCCAGATATTGAAAATGTAAAAGCAGTTGCAATAAAAGTATTGCGCCATCGATTAATAAAAAACTACAAAGCAGAAGCAGAAGGAGTGAGTATAGAAAAGATTATTGAAGATATAATGTGATAGTGAAATGACAGCCCGAGTTGCTTTGATTGTTTCAGTAATTTTTCACCCTGTATTTGTCAACTTATTTGCATTTTTCTTGCTATTTCAACTTCATCCTATACTAACGGTTGCGTTATCTACAAAAGCAAAAATATTTTACTCCTTATTTTTCTTTACAGCAACAGCAATTGTGCCCTTATTATCTGTTTTGATACTGAAACAAGGCGGAATGATAACATCCATACTTTTGCAACAAGCTAATGAAAGGCGATTGCCGTATTTGATTACTGCAGCAATGACATTGGTCACCTATTATATTTTTCAAAAAATTAACGCACCAGGTGCCCTACAGATTTTTGTATTAATCTGTTCTGCTATTGTAGTGACGATGTTGCTATTCAATCAATACAAAAAATTAAGCATCCATATGGCTTCCTTGGGTTTGCTAACTGGGGTGGTTATGATTTTTTGCCCATTTTTTGAAGTAAGGGCATTATTTTCCTTAGTGCTAATTGTTTCAGGCATTACAGCATCAGCAAGGCTATTTGCCGATGCACATACTCCAATTGAGTTGTTGAGCGGTTACTTAATTGGGTTTTGCATCACCATATTACTTATGTAGCATTTGCAAAATAATGACAATATAATAGCTTCGCAAGCTAAACAATCACCACATGAATTACGAAACCATTTTACTTGATATTAATAGCGGCATAGCTACCCTTACTTTAAATAGACCAGATGTATTTAATGCGTTTAATGAACAGCAGAGTTTTGATGTTATTGATGCCTTAAAAAAAATTGAAAAAGATAAATCGGTGCGAGTAGTAATTATTACAGGAGCAGGTAAAGCTTTTTGTTCGGGGCAAGATTTAAAATCGATAGCTGCAGCAAAAAACAGATCGCTAAGTGATTCTTTGTATAAGCGATATAACCCTATGATAAAGGCCATGCGCAATTTGCCACTCCCTATTATTTGTAAATTAAATGGTGTGGCTGCCGGTGCAGGATGTTCATTGGCGTTAGCAAGTGATATGATTATTGCATCAGAAAATGCTTCGCTTATAGAAGTGTTCATTAATGTTGGTTTGGTGCTTGACTCTGGCTCCTCCTATTTTTTACCAAGATTAGTTGGCTCGGCACGTGCTTTTGAGTTGAGTACAATGGGATCAAAAGTATCGTCCACACAAGCACTTGAATGGGGAATGATAAATAAAGTAGTAAAGCACGAAGATTTGGATACTGAAACAATGAAAGTGGCAGAATACTATGCCAATGCGCCAACCAAGGCAATCGCCCTTATGAAAAAAATGCTCAACAAATCATTTTATAGCGATTTAGATACAATGCTTGAGTATGAAGCATACTGTCAAGAAATTGCCGGAAAAACAGATGACTACAAAGAAGGTGTGGCTTCTTTTAATGAAAAAAGAAAGCCACTATTTAAGGGAAATTAAGCCCATTTTAGTGGCTAATTAACATTAAAAATTATTTTATATCATTTCTCCTATTGGTATATTCAAAAATTTAGTTATATCTTGTAATCATTAAAATACAGGGGGGTAAAACTATGAAATTCGTTTTCTCACGCGTATTGGTTGCTGTAGACGGATCTGCACAATCAATGGTCGCTTTTAGGGCCGCACTTACAATTGCCCAAAAATATAATGGGCATTTAACCACACTTCATATTGATGAGGGAGAATCATCTACAGAAGCCATGAGAAATAAGTTGCACGAATTAGCAAACGGTATGGATTATCATTATATCCACAAAACCGGCACTGTTCACAAAGAAATTGTTGCGGTATCAAAACAGGTTGATGCCAATTTAATTGTAATGGGAACTCATGGGGTAAGCGGGTTTCAAGAATTTTGGATGGGTAGTAATGCATACAAAGTAGTAAACTCCTCATCGTGCCCTGTGCTTACAATGCGAGAAGACTCCAATGTAGCAGAATTTAAAACAATTGTCTTACCAATCGATACTTCATTTGAATCGAGACAAAAAGTACCTTATGCTATTCATATTTCAAAACATTTTGGCTCATCAGTACATGTACTTGGTGTGTCTGTAGACAAGGATAAAGATGCCGAGTATAAGATAAATGCCTATTCCCGTCAGGTTACTCATAGTCTTGATGACGAACGCATCACATATAAACTTGATGCAAGGTTGGGAGGCAACATCACCGAATCTACTGTCAATTATGCTCAAGAAAACAATGCCGATTTAATCATCATCATGACAGAGCAAGAGTTGCAAGTGGGCTCTTTTTTTCTAGGAAAATTTGCACAGCAAATGGTAAACAGATCGCATATACCAGTGCTAAGCATACCTCCAAGAGAAGACTTGATGGTAACAGAAGCAAGGTTATAATACACAATAAATTTAACAAACAGTTTATCTCAATCTCATTACGTTTGCAAAATGAAATTGAGAACATACTTTATGCTATGGGTGGCATCGCTACCTTTGTTTGTATTTGCGCAAAAGGCAAACACACAGCCACAAATATTCAGTGGACCAATGATAGGTTATACCGAACATAGGGAAGTGTGTATTTGGTTACAAACTGTAAACGTTGTGTCGGAATTGTCAATACATTACAAGCCAAAGGGCTCCCAAGCACCCATTCAAAAACAATCAAGTTATTTATTTACTGCAAAACTAGGGGAGCCTATAATTACCAAGTTTATTCTTACCGCGCTTGAGCCCGGAGTAACCTATGAGTATTATTTTACCTCAAAAGAGAAAAAGCTGGAAGTTTCTTATCCCTTGGTATTCACTACGCGAAGTTTATGGGAGTGGCGTACCGACCCTCCGGCATTTTCATTTCTTGCAGGTTCTTGTTTATACATAAATGATTCTGCCTATGACCGACCCGGAGCCCCGTATGGACAATCTACTTCCATACTTACAACAATGGCAAATACACCTGCAGAAATAATGCTATGGTTAGGTGACAATACGTATTCCAGAGAAGTTGATTATTCTTCCGTATATGGACTAAAATATAGGTATCAACACACCCGCCAACATCCCGATTTGCAAAAACTATTGGCTACAAAAATTAATTATGCCATCTGGGACGACCATGACTATGGAACCAACGATGCTTGCAAAACGTATTTATTAAAAGACGATTCCAGGAGTCTTTTTAAAGAGTATTGGGCAAATAAAACGTATGGCGAACATAATGAGGGTATTTACACAACGTTTTCATTCAATGATGCACAATTCTTTTTACTTGACGACCGCTATTTTAGAGATGAAAACGACCTAATAGAAACTACAAACAGAACAAAATCACAACTAGGCAAGCAACAACTTGATTGGTTTCTACAATCACTATTGAATAGCCAAGCTACATTTAAGTTTGTATGCATTGGCGGACAATTCTTAAACGAATATACCAACAAAGAATCCTATAATTTCTTTAAAACAGAGCGTAAGATAATCATCGATTTTATAATGGAGCACAAAATAAGTGGTGTTGTTTTTCTTTCAGGAGATAGACATCATACCGAGCTTTTGGTAAATAACAGTGTAAAACAAAACTTAGGCTATGCATTATACGATTTAACAAGTTCTAGTATTACTGCAGGACCAAATAATAAACCTGAACTAGATAACCCAATGCGTGTAGAAGGCACTTTAGTAGCGGAAAATAATTTCTGTAAAATTAGCATTTCAGGAAAAAGGAAAGAACGCAAATTACTTATATCTTGTATCAACCGAGAAGGTAAAGTAATTTGGGAAAGATCATTATTAGAAACCGAGTTGAAAGCACAGAAATAAAAAAGGCTGGGCAAATTGCCCAGCCTTTTTTAATAGATAACAAAAAGGGATCAGTTAGTATACTTAACAACCTTTAAGGTTTCTGTTGCACTTCCTGAAAGTTTTATAAAATATACGCCATCAGAAACAATTTCAAGGTCATTCAATATGATTGAATTATTGCCTTGCTGAATAGTTACATTCTTGGTTGCAATAACCCTTCCTTGGATATCGGTAATTATTATGCTTACATTACCTTCTTCCATTGATGAAAGTGATACCACCGTATTAAAGCTAAACGGATTAGGTGATATCAAGATATTTGCAATCCCAATATCATTACGAGTAACTTTTACCACTTTACTTAATGTTTCTGTACCGTCTAAATCAATTTGACGTAAGCGATAGTATAACGTATTGCTTAATGAAAATGCTTCATTATCTATTTCACTATAATTTAATACAGATGATGATTGTATAGCTCCTTCAACAAATCGAACAAACTCAAAGGTTCTGCCATCAACTGAGCGCTCAATATTAAATCCTTTGTTATTGATTTCGGATGCTGTCGTCCAATTTATCACTACATCATTATCTGCAGGTTTTGCATTGAACACTAACAAAGATACAGGCAGCGGATTGCTTAAAGTATCACTAGCAGCTGTAAATTCACCATATACGTTTAGTCCACTTCTGTTAAATACAGGAGAGGTTGTTGTTCCTGTAGCAGCAGTATACGTACCATTATTTGACCAATTAGACACATTGTCAAGACGTCTGATAACAGAGATAGATGAAGTATTTATAATTCCCCGGAATTGGTTTCCAGCTAGTGATAAGTTATAGGTTCCTCCAACCAAACCATTAGCTTGGCTGATTCTCCATACGCCATTCTCAGAAGCTCTGTTTAAGTTAACAAAATTATCTGTAACAGGTAGTCCGGCATTTCCAGGATTACCAGGTACAAACTGAACGGTAATTGTTCCTGCAGCTGATGGGCCTGCGGTATAATCCATTATTACTGTTCTAACGGTATCATTAAACCTAACTGGGAATGTATACACCGAAGCAACAGTATCAATCCAACGTTGTATAACACCGTTTACATAACCAGCACCTGAAATATTTCCGGTTCTAATTTCTCCATTAATATATGAAGTGCGGCTTCCCGAAGTTACTCTTACATCGGTACCTGTAACTATTTTACCACTAATAAGACTTAATGAATCCGTAGCTGCAAGATTTCCTACGGTTGCTGTATTAAGCTCTACTGTTGTATTGTTTTCAATACGAACAACATCTACAGTTTGCTGAGGCACATTGTTTACGATTCTTACTCCTCCTGATGAAAACACAAGTCTATCATTCAGATTCTGATTTGTTCTACTTGGTGTCCAGTTTGCTGCTACTGCAAAAGAAGCTGCACCACTTTGATTCCATACATAAGTGGTAGGTGTTGGTGCAGGTAAAACCGAAACCACATATTCTTCAGTTTCGCCATAAAATTCTGTAGAACAAGGACCTGCAGGTAAGGCACCATAAGCACATTTAACCCTCATTCTCAAATTCCCAATTGTAGCATTAAGAGGTATAATAATTACAGATGTATTTAGGTTTGTTGATGATGCAGCAACTGCTACTTCTTCTCCTAAGTCAGTATAGTCACCATCATCGTTGTAATCTATGTATATTCTAAATCCTTGATCATAAAAAGAACCAGATTGATAATTAATGATAAAATTACCACCTTGATTTACTGTTACGATTTGGGTAGGATAGAAGATAAAGTTGTTAGGATTTCCGTTACAACCGGAGTTCAAGTTATTGATATTCGTTATTCCGCCTGTGGTAGACACGTTATTAATCAAATCATCTGATGTACATGCACTAGTATAGGTTGAAATACAATATGCCCCTTTAATATATCGAGCACCAACTGGGGCAGTAGTTGTCGGGGTTTGTGGAGTTCCGTCAATAGTTATTGTATTTACTTGAGCGTCTAAAGAGTCGCCAATTATAGCACTAACTGGCACATTGTATGTAACCCAGAAGTAGTTTGTATCATTCAATAAGTTTCTTGAACCGTTTACGACAAAGGTGCCACTTTGTGCGCCTACTCCACCAAAGAATGTGGCACCGATGAAGTTTGCATTTGCACCTGTATACCACACAATGATGCTATCTGCATTAGTTAACGGGTTTGCTGATCCATTTGTGCTTAAACTAAATTGAGTTGCTTGTATTGGTGCTCCCGTAGAAGATGTTCTTACCAAGATGCGTAGCATTTGATTGATTGTTGTTCCACGTTCAATTTTTGATAGCATAGTATGTGTTGCATTCGAAGCTAAATATGTCATTGGTGTAGATATGATGACATTACCAGCTGGTGCAGATATAATAGGTGTGAACCAACCTCCAAATACTTGTGTGCTATCAAATCGTGCATCAACTACGTTATTGTTTACAGCCGTTCCGCTTATGTCATACGCTAGCCAATAATTGTTGGTATCATTTAGGGCAGTATCATTGATGATAAAGCTGAATGTACCGCTTGGTGAAGTAACGGTTCCCAAAAGATTTGAAGTGCTAAATGATGCTGATGACCCAGTTTTATAAAGTTTGGCAGCAGTAATATCTGCTACAGATGTTGTGCCTATAGTGTTAAACCTAAGTTCAGTAATCTGTGAAGGGCTACAATTGTTTTGAATAACCTTAATAGGAACCCTTAGCACCGGAATATTGGTACTACCAGCAGAAGTAGTTCCTATTTGTTGTGTAGCAGTGGTTGCCTGAAAAGAAGTAGCCGAATTAATAATGTTAATTGTATAATCTTCTGTTTCGCCATAGCTGAATGTTCCGCATGCATTTGCCAATGTTAAATCAGTAAATTCAATCGATACAATACGCATACGTGTTGGCCCGTTTAATGCTGTACAAGGAATGTTAAATGAGCCAACGAAACTTGTAGATAGTTGAGTTGGCGAGGTATATACCATTTCACCACCATCCCACAGCCCATTTTGGTTAAAGTCAATATAGATTGCTAATCCTGAGTTATAAGCTAAACCCGAAGAAGCATAACAAATATTAAAGTTAACAGTAGACCCCTTAGACATGTTGATTCCTGAAATAGTTGTATTGTTGGTGTATGTACCTGTAGCCCACGTTTGGCCTGTTCCACAGCCATTTCCAACATTCATGATACTATCAGCTCCCGATAACATAATTATCCTGCCGATATCTGAATCAGCCGAATTTGTAGCTCCCGAAGGACAATAAGGCGCACGTATTTGACGGCTGCCTATTGGAGCTGTTGTTGTAGGTATTTGTACAGTAGCGTTTATGGTTATGGAGTTTATTTCCATATCCAGTGAATCTCCAATTGTTGCAGTTCCCGGAACATTGTATGTAACCCAGAAATAATTGGTGTCGTTTAATAAGTTTTGCAAACCATTGATAGTAAATGTACCTGATTGAGCACCCACACCACCAAAGAATGTTGATGCGCTAAAGTTTGGATTTGAACCAGTGTACCAAACGATGATGCTATCAGCATTAGTTAAAGGGTTTGCTGATCCATTTGTGCTTAAACTAAACTGAGTGGCTTGTATTGGCGCACCTGTTGGTGACATTCTCACCATTACACGAAGAATTTGGTTATTTGCACTACCACGTTCAATTTTAGAAATAGTCGGATGTATTGCGTCTGAACCTAAATAAGTCATAGGTGTAGAAATCAAAACATTTCCAGCCGGAGCTGAAACAGAAGGAGTTTGCCATGTCCCAAAAACTTGAGCACTGTCAAATCTGGCATCAAGTACGTTGGCGTTAGGTGCAGTTCCTGATACATCATATGCCAACCAATAATTGTTGGAGTCATTAATTGTGGTATCAGATATTGTAAAGCTAAACGCACCACTAGGAGAGGTTACAGTTCCTAATAAATTTGATATATTGAATACACTTGAAGCCCCTGTTTTGTATAATTTAGCTGCAACAATATCGCTGTTGGAAGTGGTACCTGCCGTATTGAAACGTAATTCAGTAATTGTACCCGGTAAACAGCTCGTTGCAATCACTTTCAATGGCACACGAAGTATTGGTAAGTTAGTTGCACCAGCTGATGTTGTACCTGTTTGCTGAATCGTATTGGAAGCAGTGTAAGTTGCCGGTAAATTAATAATCTGGACCAAATAATCTTCGCCCTCTCCATAACCAGAACTACTAACTCCGCATGATTGTGTGCCAGAAGGTTGAGAATCATCTCCTCCTCTTATGCGTAACCTTAAGTTACCTGAAACAGCATTACATGGCACAGTGAAACTTACAGTTGCTTGACCGTTTGAACCCGCATTTGCCGGTGTTTGTGCTCCAAGATCTTCACCCGCATCATTAAAATCTCCATCATCATTCCAGTCTATCCATGCTCTCGCAAACTGATTAAAATCAGAACCATAATTCAAAGTAATCGTATAGTTCATACCAGCTAATAAAGTAGGAACTGCTAAATTATTAAAGAATGTATATTGTCCGTTACAGCCAGTGCTATTATCCAAATTACCTAAACGTACCCGTGCAATAAAATCGGTACCGCAACCAGAAGTATATGAGGTTGTGCAATATGCTCCTTTAATTCTTCTGCTGCCGGCAGGTGAGGTCACCGAAGGAACCTGTGAGCTACTGCTCACTATAATACCGTTTAGGTCTACGTCTACCGAATCGCCTACGTTTGCTCCCGGTTTAAGGCGGTATGTAATCCAGAAATAATTGGAGTTATTATCCAAATTCTGAAAGCCAGATACTGTGAATGCGCCAGAAACAGACCCTGCTCCACCAAAAAATACCGGAGTTGTATATGATCCGTTTGTACCGGTATACCATACTATTACACTGTCAATATTGGTTAATGGATTAGATGTAGATCCTGTGTTTAAGTCAAATGAAGTAACTGGTATGGGAGAACCTGTTGCTGATGTTACAACTTCAGCACGCATAATTACGTGGAAGTTTGTATTCTTCTCAATCGAATTAGTAAATGGATGCGTTGTTGTTGACGACACATACGTCATAGGCAGCGAGAACACCCTGAATCCCGGAGAAGGCTGTGTAATGCTATATGGAGTACCTGCAACAACGATAGTATCGCAACTTACGGTAAGGCTGTCGCCAAGTGAAGCAGTGGCTGGGACATCATATGTAATCCAGAAATAGTTATTGCCTGCTAACAACTGACGTGTGCCCGAAACAATGAATCGGCCACTAGGCGATGTGAAGGTAGTACCAAACTGGTTGATGGCTGAAAAGTTTGAATCGCTTCCTGTAAAATAGACTTTTGCATTGACAATGTTACTCAGATTTGTGGAACCGTTTGTGCTCATACTGAAAGACGTTGCGTTAATGCCGGGTATTACTCCTGTTGTTGTAATATTCACGCGCATCATCTGTACATTTGGTTGTGCTGTTCCGGGAGTAAGTGGTGCAGTATTGCGGTTTAATATAGTCGTGTTATAAGCAACAGGACCTACCTGCGTGCCCAGTGTAAAAAAGCCTCCATTGGTAGCAATAGGCGAAACAGTTGCTGTGGTCGTTCTGCTGTAGTTGGTATTGTTTGCAAAAGGAATTGCTGTTCCTGAAACGGCCGATGCTGTAGCCCACGGTCCCGTAATATTAGGAGACTGCACCAGATGCAATTGGTCTTCATTGCCAAATAAGTTATCGCTGTTAACACCTCCACCCAATGTGTAATTGTTAATTCCGTTAAATGTAACGGTTGTAGTTCCGGGTACA
>JBIINH010000022.1:0-19240 GCA_044337585.1 Bacteroidia bacterium | reverse complement strand
GTGCATCACCTTCCGCATGCGCGGACACGAAGAAGCTTCAGGTACCAAATACGTGCCACAGGAATTGTTTGACGAATGGGGCAAAAAAGATCCGATAAGCAATTACGAAAATTGGCTAAAGGCTGAAGGTATTTTAACCGATGCGATGATTGCCGAAATGCGTACAGAAATAAAAGCCGAGATTGATGCGGGTGTGGAACAGGTACAAAACGAACCCGATATTATTCCAGACACAGCAACAGAACTCAACGATGTGTACGCTCCTTTTGATGCTGTGAGTGGCACGATGCACGGAAATTTACAGCATGTAACCATTGCTCCGCAATCAGAAAATAAATCAAGAAAAAGGCTGGTGGATGCCATCAGTGACGGATTGCGCCAAAGCATGGAGCGTCATGATAACCTGGTGCTGATGGGACAGGATATTGCCGAATACGGTGGTGTATTTAAAATCACTCAGGGATTTGTGGAGCAGTTTGGAAAAGGCCGTGTACGCAATACACCGCTTTGCGAAAGTGCCATTTTAGGTGCTGCCTATGGATTATCCGTAAAAGGAATGAAAGCCATGGTGGAAATGCAGTTTGCCGATTTTGTGAGTGTGGGCTTTAATCAAATTGTAAACAACCTCGCGAAATCATATTACCGTTGGGGGCAAAATGCCGATGTGGTGGTGCGCATGCCTACAGGTGCGGGAGTAGGTGCAGGTCCGTTTCACTCACAAAGTAACGAAGCCTGGTTTTTTCATGTGCCGGGTTTAAAAATAGTTTATCCTTCTACTCCATCTGATGCCAAAGGTTTGCTGGCGGCTTCATTCAACGATCCCAATCCGGTTATGTATTTTGAACATAAAGCGTTGTACCGCTCAGTTGAATTAGAAGAAGAAGTGTATGACGATTATTACGCCATAGAAATTGGCAAGGCACGCATAGCTCGCGAAGGAAATGAAGTAAGTATTATCACTTACGGTGCAGGCGTGCATTGGGCGATGAAACATGCCGAAGAGAAAGGCATTGATGCCGATATCATTGATTTGCGCACATTGTTGCCGTGGGATAAAGACGCTGTGGTAAACAGTGTGAAGAAAACCGGAAAAGCATTTATCCTCCATGAAGATACATTAACAGGAGGCATTGGTGCCGAAATAGCTGCATACATAGCTGAGCATTGTTTTAAATACTTGGATGCTCCGGTGATGCGTTCAGGGAGTTTAGATACAGCTGTGCCGTTTAATGTGGAACTTGAGCAAAACTTTCTGCCCAAAGAAAGATTTAAATTGGAATTGGAAACGCTTATGAATTATTAATTTTCGATTGCCGTTTTTATCCTTGCTAATCCTTCATCAAATACCTTCTCGGTTGATTTTACTTTATTGTTCATCATGTACCTAAAAATGGGATTGTTGCCAACATCCCCTGAATCAATCCAATGCAATTCGCTCGATTGAGGATTTACAGCTACAAATTCAAATTTTCCGTTTGCATTGATATTCCCTTTATTCATATATAGGTTATACCCCAACATTTTATTGTGCTCATAGCGATCAATTAAAAACCTGCCTTCGCCCAATACTTTCCCTTCAAAATATTGCCTACCACCAATTGAGTCACTTCGTTTACCATAAATGTTTACTAACGTGCTGTCAGTTTCTTTGTTCCACAAACTCCATTTTTCCCAGTTGCGCAAATCCGACATAAAATAAAAAACACTGTCAACCGGTTTATTGATGGTTACACTGCGGTTTATATAATAGGTATTCGGAAAAAATAACGAGCCTAAATAAAACAAGACAATAATGATAAATAGAATGAGAAATATTTTAAAGAGCTTCATATTTTAAAAAATCAATTGATAAGCATAAGGTAAAAAAACACTGCCGGTGCAGCTAAAAATAATCCGTCAAACCGGTCGAGCACTCCGCCATGTCCGGGAAGTAAAGAGCCCGAATCTTTGATTTGTAAATTGCGTTTAAGCAGCGACTCAAACAAATCTCCAAATGTGCTAAAAACAAGAATCAATACCGCTACAACCATCCAATTGGTTGCGGTTAAATCATCAAATACAAATGATATGGCATAGCCGACAATAGTCACCAGTAAAAGTGCACCCACGCTTCCCTCCCATGTTTTTTTTGGTGACACACGCTCAAAAAGTTTGTGCTTGCCAAACGTTCTGCCTGCTAAATAAGCACCGGTATCTGCAGTCCATAGCAACAGAAAAAATCCCATAGGAATGCCAGGGCTATATATGAGTGCATTTAAAAACCCTAGTTTGGTGTACATCACCAATGGCAAAGTGATATAGCACATACCCAACAATTGATAAGCCAACGTGCTGAACTCTTTATTTGAGTTTTCAAATAACTTCACAACAAATAACAACAATAAAATAGGAATAATATGGTAGTACCAGGCTAGTGATAAATTTGCTGTAAATATAAATGCAAACATCAGGTAAATAATTGAACCTGCGCCAATACCCAAATACTTCTCAAGCTTACTTTTGTCGGGTAAAACCAATTCATAAAATTCATTTAAACAAAGCATATTGATAGCAAATACCAACACCAAAAAACTATACGTATGAGCCAATGTTGCTCCTATCAGTACTCCGGCAAATATGGCACTAGTAATGGTGCGTTGTATAAAATTACTCTTCATGTGTAAATTGGTTAAGGAGGTGTTTTGCGGTTATAATATCTTCAGGCTGACAATATACTTCTACACGACCAAAAACCGTGTAGCTACTGTCCCGCTTATTCATTTCTACCGCATTGATTCCATTTGCACCCAACATATCAATCACTATTCGGGCCTCGATGGGGTTTGATGTTTCAAATATTTTCGTCCAATCTTGATGCATATTGCTTTTTTATATTGTTAACCATCCAAACCAAAATGGATTGGGTAAGTATCATTGAAACAATAACCCAACCCAAATCAAATACATAATCATCATGAAGCCATCGGTATGAGCTTTCATTCCATTTGAAAAAGCTTGCCGAAACAGCCAATCCATTATTTATAAAATGTGCCGCAATAGCCGGCCAGATACTTCTGCTATAGATAACAGAATAAGCCAAAAAAACACCAATAAGCAAGCGTGGAAAAAATCCATAAAATTGGCCATGAAACAAACTAAAAGCCAAAGCAGAGACCCACACAGCGATGTGCATATTGTTAAAGCATTTAAGTAAAAACTGCATTAGTGCACCTCTAAATAAAAACTCTTCGCAAATAGCAGGAGCAACGGCAACTACCAACAAGTTAAAAAAATATGTCCCCATCGAATCTCCTTTAAGAAAGACTTCAGTTAATGCCAAAGCTGTATCTTCAGCCATTCTTAATTTCTGTTCCACATCAGCCCATGAAGCAGGCAATCTTATCCCTTCATTCCACAACACCAGTGAAGACAAAATTGGAGTAGCGATAATAATTAATGCAATAGACAAAATCCATCCCATAGGTGTACCATAATTATTCGCTTTATTAAAAGGCAAGGTTGATTCATAAATGGCTTTGGGAAAGTAAATGGCCGGTAACAAAAATCCGCCTACGGTTGAAAAGAGCTGAATAATCTTTAGTGCAGCAATCACCGATGGATTACTATAATCTGAAAAGAACTCAGGATTTGACATAAAATCAATGCCAGTTATTTGGCTTGCTATTAAATATCCGATAGCTGAACCGATAATCATAAACACCAGAACCATTCCTCCTAAAATAGAAAGTCGGGAAATGAAATACAGGAATGAATTTAAAGGCGAAGGGTTTTCAGACATTTGCTTACTTTTGCGCCTACAAATATACATGGTAAAAATCGGAAATATCAACTTAGGCGAATTCCCCCTTTTGCTTGCACCAATGGAAGATGTAAGCGATCCTCCTTTTAGGGCGGTATGCAAAGAACATGGTGCTGATTTGATGTATACGGAATTTATTTCATCTGAAGGACTTATTAGAGATGCGATTAAAAGCCTTAAAAAATTAGACATCTACGATTATGAAAGGCCGATAGGTATACAAATTTTTGGAGGAGATGAAGAAGCTATGGCCATGGCTACGCAAATTGTAGATGCCACTAACCCTGACTTGGTAGATATCAACTTTGGATGCCCTGTGAAAAAAGTGGTGTGTAAAGGTGCAGGTGCTGCCATCCTAAAAGACCTCCCAAAAATGGTAAAAGTTACAGAAGCTGTTGTAAAATCAACCAACCTTCCTGTAACGGTGAAAACCCGTTTGGGATGGGACGAAAAATCCATGAATATTTTGGAAGTGGCAGAACGACTACAAGATGTAGGTATCAAAGCACTTAGTGTTCATGGCAGAACCCGTGCACAACTTTATAAAGGCAATGCCGACTGGACATTAATTGCGAAAATTAAGGAAAACCCGCGCATTCAGATTCCCATTTTTGGAAACGGAGATATTGACTCTCCTACAAAAGCATTGGAATACCGGAATAAATATGGCGTTGATGGTATCATGATTGGTAGGGCGGCCATTGGCAATCCTTGGATATTCAACGAGATAAAACATTATTTTGCCACTGGCACCTTTCTTTCTGCTCCCACAATTGATAAAAGGGTAGCAGTTTGCCGCAGGCATCTTCACCATTCTGTTCAATGGAAAGGTGATGTTTTGGGAATATTTGAAATGCGTCCACATTACAGTCAATACTTTAAGGGTATAGAAAATTTTAAAGAATACCGGACCAGATTGGTATTGGGTAAAACATTGACAGAAGTAGACCAAATTTTTGCCGAAATATTGGAAACTTATGCTGTCCCATTGGCAATTTGATTCTTAATGTTTTGTAAATATTAGGTCATAGCAGCCATTCATTTCATAAATATGTATATTTGATTTGTAATGCGCACCAAAATCAAGCTCATTTTTCTGTTGTTGTTATGGCTAAGCACAGCCACTTATGCTACTCATATTGTCGGTGGCAGCTTAGATTTAACAAGGGTTGGGACAACAAACGCCTACGTAATTAAATTACGTGTATTGCGTGATTGTTTCAATGGGCAAGCGGAATTTGACGTGCCTGCTACTGTTGGCATGTTTGACAAAGCAACCAATCAGCAAGTACGCATATTTAACCTTCGCAACCCGGTAGTCACAAATCTTGGAATTGTTGGCCCTGGCTGCGCTCCTATCCCCTCTGCATGTACTGAAGTAGGAACCTATACTGAAACAATTACCTTAAATCCCAATACATTAAGAAGTGCGGCTGGTTATTATTTTGTCTACATGCGTTGTTGCCGCAATAAAATTATTGTCAATATCAATCAGCCTGAAGATGCTGCCATTACCATCTACACTGAAATCCCTCCGCTAAATATAATTAACTCTACACCTCGTTTTAATAATAACCCATTTACCTTTTTGTGTACCAATAACCTGTTCACCTACAACTTTGACTTTACTGATCCAGATGGTGATTCGTTGGTATATTCATTAGTTACACCACTTAACGGTCCTCTTACAAGAAATCAGCCAATAACATCTAGTCCATCATCGGGCCCCTATAGCGATATTACTTGGGGTCCAGGGTATAGTCAAAACACCCAAGTGCAAGGTAATCCAGGTTTGGCAATTGGTAGAAATTCAGGTGAAATAGAGATGAATCCGTTAGCATCGGGGGTCCATGTTGCTGCCATCAAAGTGGAAGAGTTTCGTTTTGGAGTAAAATTGGGTGAAGTGAGACTTGAGCTTCAATTTACCATTGTTAATTGCCCTGCTAATCCTACGCCCACAATTACTATAAAGAACGAAAGTGGCCAACCAGTATTTGCTAATAACATTACTGTCATTGCTCCACAAAGTGTTTGCATTGATATTGAAGGAGCCGACCCAACCGACTCCATATATATGACAGTTAGTAGTCCATCATTTACTGATTCGACAAAAAAGACGATTCCTACCATCACTCAAAAAAATGTAGCAGCAAATGTGAAAGGAACTACGCGCTTATGTTGGGAAACTATATGTGAGTATACAGAAGCGAATAAAATTCAACTCACCATAGATATCAAAGATAATGGATGTCCACTTCCTAGAAAAACGAGGCGTATTTTTACAATTAATGTATTGCCAATGCCTGTTCAAAATTCGGTTGATATTCTATGCCTAAACTTTTTTAATGATTCTATTGCATTTAACTATGGCGACTCAAACGGATTCAGTCCTTACTTCAATAAGTATTACTTATTTAGAGCGGTTAATGATAACAATTTTGTATTATTTGACTCCGCTGATAAGTTTATAAATTTATATACAGATAATAATGCTATTGATAATAAAAATACCAATTATAAATATTTCATAAGGGCAGGAAATAAATGTGGATATTACGGTCCCACATCCGATACTTCTACCACATTTGAAAACCTGCTTGTAATTCCAAAACAACACCGTATAAATACAGTCACTGTGGTTGAAAATAAATCCTTAGAGGTAATGTGGCCTGTTTCAAGCGAGCCTGATTTTGCACGATATAGTTTATTTAAAACAACCCGTGGTAGCAACGAATGGACCTTTGTCAAAGACTTTATTGGCAAACAAAGTACCACCTATGAAGACTTGGATGTGGATGTGCAAAATACCTCTTATTGCTACTACGTTTTAGTAAGAGATACTTGTCAGCATGTAAGTGAACAAGGCAAATTAGCTTGTTCAATTGTATTGAAAGGGGAATCAAACCCATTTAAGCATGATTTAAATTGGCTTGACTATCCTTATTGGGAAAACGGTGTTTCAAATTATGCATTATATAGGGAAGACCATATGACACCGTTTGAGCTAAACAGCCTTCTTAGTGGACAAACGACACTTACATCAGATGAAAAATTAAACACCAAATCAGGTTTATACCACTACTATATTGAAGCTAGAGAAAAGCAAAGCACGACACCTGCTGCCAACGAAACCGGTAATGTTTTTATTGCACGGTCAAATAATATTGAGTTAATTCAAGCTCCAATGGTATATGCACCTAATGCATTCTCAGTAAATAGTGATGGGCTGAATGATGTAATGGGTGTAAGGGATATTTTTGTAAAAGATTATCATTTAAAATTATATAACCGTTGGGGGCAGTTGATTTTTGAAACGCTAGATAAGAATATCCAATGGGATGGAAAAAATCAAGATGGTATTCCTGTTCAGCAAGATGTATTTGTTTATGTAATTACCTACACAGGTTGGGACAGCAGTGCATATACCCTTACAGGCAATGTGACTCTTTTAAAATAAAAAAGACCTGCAATTGCAGGTCTTTGTAGCCTCAGCGAGAATCGAACTCACATCAAATGTTTAGGAAACATCTATTCTATCCATTGAACTATGAGGCCTAATCCGGGGCAAATATAAGTTATCCATACAAAGGAGTACTTGCCAATTCATTTTTTATTTTACTACACTTCCGGGTTCTATATCTTTTTCGGGCCCTACCGTAAATAACTTGCCGAAATCATTACCAGCCATAAGTAACATACCTTGACTTTCGATTCCTCTTATTTTACGTGGCGCTAAATTAGCAACAACAGTGACTAATTTTCCAACCAATTCTTCTGGTATATAATACTCTGCTATGCCTGATAGTATAGTCCGTTTTTCAAAACCTAAGTCAACTATAAGCTTTAGTAGCTTATCAGCTTTGGGCACTTTTTCTGCCTCCAATACTTTCCCTACCCTAAGGTCCAATTTATCAAAATCATCATATGTGATGTCTGCCTTTAGTTCAGTTAAACTACTAGAAACAGAGCTAGATGCATTTTCGGTTTTGGCTTTGATGAGTTTTTGTAATTGAAATTCAATTTGCTCATCTTCAATTTTATCATACATTAAGTATGGCTCTCCAACAGTGTCTGCTGTTGTCATCAACTTCATGCTTCCAATATCATTCCATGTAAATGATTTGCCAAACATGTCTTCTAATTTCTGAGCCGAATATGGTAAAAATGGTTTTAGCAACACACTCAAATTTGCACAAATTTGAAGGGCAATATTCATAATGGCAGCAGTTTTTGCCTCATTGGTTTTAATTAATTTCCATGGCTCATGGTCGGCTAAAAATTTATTTCCCATTCGGGCGACTTCCATTACTTCAAATAAGGCTTCGCGTATGCGAAACATTTCCATGCTTTTTTCAATCTTATCTTTTGATTGCAAAATATGAGTTGCCACAACGGCTTCATCAAATCCTTCTTCTTTAAAATTAAATTCAGGCACATGTCCTTCATAAAATTTATGTGTGAGCACAAGTGTACGGTTAATGAAATTCCCTAAAATAGCTACCAACTCATTATTGTTACGGGATTGAAAATCTTTCCAAGTAAAATCATTGTCTTTGGTTTCGGGTGCATTTGCACAAAGTGCATACCTCAGCACATCTTGTTTCCCCGGAAAATCAATCAAGTATTCATGTAACCATACTGCCCAGTTTCTTGACGTAGAAATTTTATCACCTTCTAAATTTAAAAATTCATTTGCAGGCACATTGGTTGGCAAAACATATCCTTCATGCATCATTAACATCATTGGAAAAATGATGGCATGAAAAACAATATTGTCTTTACCAATAAAATGAATGAGCGAAGTATCTTCATCTTGCCACCATTTTTTCCAATCGTTTTCAACTCCATTTTTTTGAAAATATTCTTTGGTAGCTGATATGTATCCTATAGGTGCGTCAAACCATACATAAAGCACTTTACCTTCGGCATCTTTAATTGGAACCGGCACACCCCAATCAAGATCTCTGGTCATGGCTCGAGGTTGTAAACCTTCGTTGAGCCAACTCATGCATTGTCCTTTTATATTTGTTTTCCACTGATCAAAACGTTTAATATAATTTACAAACTTGTCATTTTTTTGAATTTCATCCATAGGGAGAAACCAGTTTTTGGTTTCCTTTAAAACTGGCGTTGCCCCACTAAGTGCCGATTTGGGATTAATCAAATCCGTTGGATTTAGAGATGTCCCACATTTTTCACATTGGTCGCCATACGCATTTTGATTGCCACATCTTGGGCAGGTTCCTGTAATATACCTATCTGCTAAAAACTGGTTTGCTTCTTCATCATAATACTGCTTGGTTACTTCTTCTTTGAAAACTCCTTTACTATAAAGCGTGCTAAAGAATTCTTGAGCTGTTAGGTGATGTGTTGTTGATGACGTTCTTCCATAATATGTAAATTCAATACCAAATCCGGCAAATGCATCCTGCATCATTTGGTGATATTTATCTACAACCTCTTGCGGAGTGGTTCCCTCTTTTTTTGCTTTAATGGTAATGGGCACTCCATGCTCATCACTTCCACATATAAAAACTACTTCTTTGCCTCTTGCTTTTAAATACCTAACATAGATATCGGCCGGCAAATAGCATCCTGCCAAATGACCAATATGAACTGGTCCGTTGGCATAAGGCAATGCTGCGGTTATTAAAAAACGTTGGTTTTTGGAATTTGTCATACAGTGTGGCAAGTTACATTAATTTAAAAGAACTAAGAAAATTTACAAAATACTGATTTTGTGAATTTTATAAGCTAATGCCTAAATGCGGGGGTAATAAATACAACGAATTGGCAATTGCTTTAAATCGTTTAACTAACAACTTATTATATTGATTACATGCATCATATGTAATTTAAAAAGACTTTTCAACCACATAATAACATCAAATGTAAAATTGTGCATAGTATGTTGGTTTAAGTCAAAAATTGTGGGAAACAAGAAATGGGAAAATATGATGCAGAGCACGTTGCCTTTACTATCTTTACCTAACTAATGTAATTTAATTAACAAATTAATTATCAATATTATAACACATTAAAATAAGCAAATTATGAGCGAAGAGAAAGTAACAATCAGCACAAAAAGAAAAAGCATCCAACAATTGTTAGATTATTGTATGGATAATCGTATCTCATTCACAATCAATCCTAAAGGATTAGCAGCAGATGAATTTGATGCAACTTTGACGATAAATGGAATAAAAGAAGCTTTGGCTTTGGGTATGTTTGTAAAAGAATTTAAATTTGAAGTCCTTGGCTTAGCAGAAACGAAACTAAAAACTACAGTTTCGACATCTGTAAAAAAAGTGGAGGCGAAAGAGGGTGTTGCAGTAAAAAATGAAACTCCAAAGGTTGAACAACAATCTACTACTGCACCTCTCAACTTTTAAACTTGAAAAACCTGAGCACCAGTTTTTAATTGTTGCCATGTTTTTATATCGATTGATTACACAGAAACCCCGCTCAGCGGGGTTTTCTGTTATTATCGGTTTATTTAAATGAGTTTTATTTCTTTAATACAGTGAACTGGAATAGATACACCACCTTTCAACATGATGGATTCTTCAGTTGCTGCCCACACTGTTGTCTCTACTTTTTTCATGCCATCGGTAGTTAAAAATGATATGCTTATTTTAACGTGATCTCCGTTGCCGAGTACCATTGCTTTTTGTAAATCGATTGCACGTAATCCTCTTTCTTCTATATTGTCTAATACATCATAACTTACAAACACGAAATTAGGTACGTCTTCTTTTGGGATAAGTTGTGGTGATGAATTTGTTTTTCCAGATATTTCCATGTTATTTAAATTTGTTCATCCAAATTACAACTTAATCAATATAATTGTTCATTCAAATTGAAAAAAATTATCAAACAGCTACATGGACGACTCATTTGCAAGCAGACATAAGTCTGAGCTTATGAAAATACTTGGGCAATATCTGCCTGATGGAATAGTTGAGCATTGTGCCATGCTTATCATGAAGTACAACCTACACTTGCATATTGAGGTAGAAAGAAAAGGCAAGTTAGGGGACTACCATCCGCATACTGGAAAAGGAAATCACATCACGATCAATCACAATTTAAATAAATACAACTTCTTAATTACCTTCATCCATGAACTGGCGCATCACACAGCTTATAAAAAATACGGGAGTGGGCATCAACCACATGGAAGTGAGTGGAAAGAGGAGTTTAAAAAACACATGCGTGGTCCTGTGATGGCTGGTATTTTTCCTGCCGATATAAATGGACCACTTATCAAGCACATGCGAACCCCATCATATACGCATACCGCTGATTTAGCACTCATGAAAGCACTTTCTAGATATGATAAAAAGAAACAGCTAACACTAGACGATATTGATGAAGGTACTTTATTTAAGATTTCAAACGGCAGCCAAAGCATTATGAGAAAAATTGCTAAACGAAGGACCAATGTGATGTGCTTAGAAGTTGTCACAAATAAAATGTACCTTGTTAGGTGCATCACACCCGTGATACGTGTTGATGATACTAAAAAATAACTTCTTTAATCAATATGTTACCTGCCCTGTTAATTTCCACGGTTGTTCGGTCTCCTTTTTTAAATGCTGCCAAGGCCTTCATATAGTCTTGCATGGTATCAATCGAAATATTTCCAAGTTTTAATATGCAATCTCCTTTTTGAATACCTGCAACAGCAGCCGGTTTATCGGGTGTTACTCCATCAATCTTCACTCCCTTTCCTTCATACATATAGTCGGGCATAATTCCTAAGGTCACCTTAAAACTTATCCTCGCAGAGGTATCTTCTTTGGTTCTTACAAAATTAAGTTGTGGCGTTGCACTCAGCTTTTCAGTTAGCAAATAAATATGCTTCACTACTTTGAACATGCCATCATAGTTTATCTTTTCTTCATCATCTGAAGGCTTATGATAATCATAATGCGTTCCTGTAAAGTAATGTAATACGGGAATACTGTCATTGTAGAAAGAAGTATGATCGCTTGCTCCTGTTCCTGATTCAGTATACTTATATTTTAGCGAATCAATGGTTATTGTTCCAAGTAGTGAATTCCATTCTTTTGATGTTCCGGTTCCGTTTATGCCTAATGTATATTTTTGCTCATCAAGCCTGCCTACCATGTCCATATTTATCATGGCCAATACATGCTTCATATCAATAGTGGGATGTTTTACAAAATAGTTTGAGCCAAGCAAGCCTTCTTCTTCACCACTAAATGCGATAAAACAATAATTCAAATTTTTTGATCCATACTTGCTTAGTGTTCCTGCTAGGGTAATTAATGCCGTAGTTCCGCTTGCATTATCATCTGCTCCGTTGTGTATTTGTTGTGCCTCATTTGCATCCGGTCGCCAGGTAGAGTTTCCAAATTCATCGTAACCCAAGTGGTCGTAATGTGCACCAATAACAACTGTTTTCTGTGCTTTATTATCTATATATCCCACAACATTGTGTCCAACTATTTCAACTTCGTTTGCACGAACATCCAGCAAGAGTTCTGCTCGATCAAACAGGTCTGTTTCTGATTGGGTGATAAAATGCATTACAGGGATATTGCGGGATTGATTTTTTTGAACATACTTTTTGTATCGAGGTACAGCTGCGCTTGTATCAACATGTAACACAAGTACACCAATTGCTCCACGAGCGATTGCCGTATCTACTTTTGCTTCCAATGATGAGGCTGCAGCAACTGCAGAGTGAATGGAGAACGTTGATGAAGGATATCCCGATTGGAACACCACTATTTTCCCTTTTACTGTTTTTCCTGCGTAATCATCCATGGATCCATCTCCAGATATGATACCGTAACCCATAAAAACTGTCTTCGCTTTTGCTTTACCCGGCCCACTTACAGATGCAGGAAATAGTTTTGGATAACTACCTATGAAAGTAAGCTTGCGACCTCCTTTTTTCAAATCAAAAAATGTTCCTTCGGTATACACACTGAAACGTTTTAAAGTAAATGGTTGCAAATATTTCTGTTCGCCTTTGGGTTGCACATTATACTGTTGAAACTTCTGTGAAATATAAGTGTATGCTATTTTCTCACCGGGCGAACCAACAAGCCTACCTTGTAATGAATCATTTGATAAGCATAGCATTGATATTTTCATTTCAGCTTGCAATTGTTCGTAGACAAATGGAACTTGCTGTGCAGTTGCTGAAACAAAAAACAGACTAAATAAAATGGAATGAATGAAGTATTTCATAAATATTTTTAAATAATACAATGGAAGCAAACGTAGCAAATGTGATTTTAATTTTTTCTGATGAGGTATTATGAGACAACTTTACACCTTGTCGAGCAAAGATAAATGAAGAGGCCAGCATTGGTATCACTAAGGGGAAAACGATATATCCTATCTGATATGCATTGACCATTTGCTCAGGTCGCTGATTCAAATTTAAAATCGATGCTGCAATAGCGAGTACCGGAATGACCCCATTCGAAATTGATATTGATTTTTTAACCGGCTGATTCATCAAATCAGTAATGGTTGGCGTTAAAATCACCCCTCCTCCTAATCCTGAAAGTGCAGAGATGGCACCGGTAAATAAACCAGCTAAACTATAATAAAAAGGTTTAACGAAAATATTGTCATTTACTATTTTTTTTCTGTTGACAAACATCCTTAATAGGATAAAAAACAATAAAAAGCAGAACACAAAATTAAAGGCAATTTTAGAATACCATGTTCCTATTGAGATTAACCATGTGATGAATAAAACACCAACTGAAGCAGGTATTGCAGCAAGTAAAATTTCTTTGGGATAAAAGTTTTGAACTTTATACTGATTATAGAGAGAAATGATACCTGCAAAAATAATAGTGAATAGCGAATTGGCAAGAATGGCCCTTACCAATTCTTGATCGCGATAGCCCATTTTCCATAAAAAATAATCGAGTATCGGTACATAGATAATTCCTCCGCCAACTCCGAGGAAGCCTGCCAAAAAAGAACCAAGACTACCTAATCCAAAAAGTAATAAATAATCAACAAGTGATAAGGTTATCATTTTACTTACTTAAAAGTGATGAATAGCGAGCGGGCTCAGCAAATAATTTCACTGCAGCCTGAATATCTTCATCTGTTTTAAATGTGGCTTCGTATCTTGCTCGCTGCAAGTAGTATCGCTTTGCGATTTCTTCTTGCAACAATTCCATTATTTCTAATTTACTCTTATCAATATCTGCTTGCTTATCGTGATTGAGCTGTTGTTTGAGTTGCTCATAAGAAGCTTTAATGGCTTCGAAATATTTTTCATCCTCTGCTTTTGCTTTTAAATCTTCCAATGCTTTTTCACTGTTCGTAGTATAGCCGTAGTCTTTACCTGACAGGTATTTTTTAAATGCTTCAAAGTCAGCATCTGTAAACACATAGTCTTTTGCAGGGGCAATAGTTGGATGCAGGCTGCGATAAAATGTGGCATAATCAAATATGAGTTGCTTAGTTATTAAACTCTGGGTAATTTTTGCATACAAGCCTTGTTCAATTTTAATTTCAGGTTCTACCCCTGCGCCATCATATACTTTTCGTCCGTTGCGTGTCTTAAATTCTTTTCTAAGAGAGTCGGGTACACTTTCTGCTAACCCCTCTTCATTTTTATGCGAATAATCAAGTGCTTGTATACACCTTCCGGAGGGTGTATAATATTTTGCTGTAGTAAGCTTAAGTTGTGCATTATAGGTTAGCGGTCGGGTGCTTTGAACCAATCCTTTGCCAAAGGTACGTGTTCCAATAATCACCGCGCGATCCAAGTCCTGCAACGTACCGGAGACAATTTCACTTGCTGATGCGGAACCTCTATTGGTAAGTACCACCAACGGTATTTCGGTATCTTCGGGCTTATTTAATGTTTTATAAGATTTGTCCCATTCTTTCACTTTGCCTTTAGTGCTTACTACTTCTTGCCCTTGTGGTATAAATACATTTACAACGTTTACTGCTTCATGTAAAAGCCCCCCAGGATTGCCACGCACATCCAACACCACAGATTGAATATTGTACTCTTTTTTTAATTGTATCAATGCATCCCTCACTTCTTTGCCGGCTTCATTGGTAAACGATTGAAGCCTGATATACCCTGTTTTATTTTCTATGATTCCATAATACGGTACATTCTTTACTTTTACTTCTTCGCGTGTAAGTTCTTTAATCAATTCGCCTTCGCCTTCACGGCTAATTTTCAATTTTACTTTACTACCGGGTTGACCTTTTAACAATTTGCTAATATCAGATGTTGTTTTTCCTTTTGTAGATTTTCCTTCTATTTCTATTATCACATCACCTGCCCGCAGGTCTGCTTTATGTGCAGGAAAATTTTCGTATGGCTCAAGTATAGCTATGTACTCACCCTTTTGTCCAACTTGTGCTCCAATACCACCATACTGTCCTGTCATTTGAAAGCGAAAGTCCTCTGCTTCAGATTCTGAAATGTAATTGGTATAGGGATCAAGTGTCTTAAGCATTTCATCAATGCCCTTTTTCATCATTTTTCCCGGATCTACATCATCAACATAATAGGTATTCAACTCTCTGAAAACGGTTGCAAAAATTTCCAGGTTTTTAGATACTTCAAAGTAGTTGGTTGCAGTTGGAGTAAATGAAATTAAGGTAAAACCTGCGATAATGATAGCCAAGTAATACCAACGGATTCTTTCAATAAAGCGCTTCATTTAAAATGGATAATTTATGTGGTGAATATAATTAATTTGCAGGTAAAGGAATGGGCAATTACTTCGAAAAGGTGATTATTTTACAGGATCATAACCACTGCCTCCCCAAGGATGGCATCTTGAAATTCGTTTCAAACCTATCCATATTCCTTTTAGTGGGCCATATTTTCGTATGGCATCAATGGCATATTGCGAACAAGTGGGTGTGTATCTGCAAGCATTGGGAAGTAGTGGCGACAGAAGATACTGGTAAAACTTTACCAAAAGCAAAAAAGGATAACTTACTATTCTCTTAAACATGTGTGATTAATTCTTGAAATGCTTTAACAAACAATGGTTCAAGCTCACTTGATTTTATTATAGTCTTGCCTGTATAAGCAATTTGTAAAACGTATTTCTTTTCGGCCAAATGCTTATAAAGCTTGTGTTTATTCAAACGGTAAAACTCCCTAATTTGCCTTTTTACTTTATTGCGATCGTGGGCTTTAGGAAAGTTTCTTTTAGAAACGATAAATATAACTTGCACGGGACAGGTTCCATCATGGTTTGCTTCAACCCATGAAAAGCGAAAAGGAAACCTATTAAGATAATGGTTTCCTTTTTCAAATAATTTTGAGATGAGTATTTTGCTACAAAGCCTTTCCGTTTTGTGAAAAGTAAAGGCAGTCATATGTACCAAATTATTTTCCGTGACTTCTTTCGTCAGACACGGTCAATCTTTTACGACCTTTTGCTCTACGTGAAGCAATAACCTTACGACCCGATTCAGTGGCCATTCTTTCTCTGAATCCATGCTTATTTTTTCTTTTACGCACGGAAGGTTGGTATGTTCTTTTTGTCATGACGCTAATTTTTTAAAAGGATGGCAAAAGTAAGGCAGGTTTGTGAATAAACAAAGTTTTTTGCCAAATTCTGAATAAAAAAAAGAGTGCTTATTGCTAAACACTCTTTTAATTCATTGAAAAAATTCAATTAGTGAGCAGCTGGAGCAGCTTCTACAGCAGCAGCAGTTGTATCAACTGTAGCTGTTGAATCAGTCATTGTAGCTTCCATAGCAGCTAAAGCATCAGCTTCTTTACTAGCAGCTTCGATTGAATCTTGAATACGTTTTTCTTCTGCTTTACGTTTTTCTTCAGCTGAAGGACCGCAAGCGATTACTGCTAACATTGAAGCAGCAGCAAGGATTGATAATACTTTTTTCATTGTGTTGTTATTAGTTTTATTGATAAACGGGTGCAAATATAGTACGAATGATAAATAAACCAATTTTTATTTCTTTCGCATGTAGATAACTATTGGAACTCCATGAAAATCAAAGCTTTCTCTAATCTTGTTTTCTAGGTATCGCTTATAGCTTTCGTTCACATACTGAGGCAGGTTGCAGAAAAAGGCAAATTTGGGATTACTTCCCGGTAACTGCATAATAAACTTGATTCTTACATATTTACCCTTTATTGCCGGTGGTGGGTAATGTTCAATAAATGGCAGAATGACATCATTTAGTTTATGAGTGGGTATGCGCCTTTTCTTGTTTTCAATCACCTTCATTGCCAGTTCTACTGCTTTGAAAATGCGTTGTTTTTCCAATGCTGAAATAAACAAAATAGGTACATCATCAAATGGTTGTAATTTTTCTTTTATGATTTTTTCAAATTCAAGAGCTGTTTTGGTATCTTTTTCTACAAGGTCCCATTTATTCACCAATATCACTAAGCCTTTACCATTTCTGATTGCTAAATGCACTAAGTTCATGTCTTGAGAATCTATACCTAAAGTAGCATCAATCATAAGTATGGCCACGTCACAATCTTCAAGTGAGCGAACTGAACGCATAACAGAATAGAACTCGATATCCTCTTTTACCTTTGCTTTTTTCCTTATTCCTGCTGTATCAACCAATACAAAGTGATGTCCGTATGCATTGTATTCTGTATGAATGGCATCCCTGGTTGTACCCGCTATTTCGGTAACAATATTTCGTTGGTACCCCAATAATGCATTCACAAAAGATGACTTTCCAACATTTGGCCTTCCTACTACTGCTACTTTTGGAAGTATATTTTTAGTCCTACTTATTCGCTCTTCACTTTCTTCATCAGATTCCTCGTAATCTCTATTATCGTCTTCCAGTATATATTCTTCATCATCGGGCAAAAACTCGGTAATCCTATCTAGTAACTCGCCTGTGCCAGAACCCGACATAGATGAAACGTTAAATACCTCTTCGAATCCCAGCCCATAGAATTCAGCTGCTTCAAATTGTCTTTCGCTGTTATCAACTTTATTAACTACTACCAAAACTGGTTTTTTACTTCTACGCAGCAAATTAGCACTTGCTTTATCTAGGTCAGTAATTCCTGTTGAAACATCCACCATAAACACAAGAATGTCTGACTCTTCTATGGCTATTTTTACCTGATTAGCAATTTCATGCTCAAATATATCTGCAGAGTTTGGCACAAATCCTCCAGTATCTATAATGGTAAATGTTTTACCGTTCCACTCTGATTTGCCGTAATGCCTATCACGTGTTACTCCGCTTACATCATCTACAATGGCTTGACGCGATCCGGTAAGTCTATTAAAAAGTGTTGACTTACCTACGTTTGGTCTGCCGACAATGGCTACTATTTTTCCCATAAATTTGTTATTCTGATTTGTATCCGAATTGTTTTAACAATGAATCATTGTCTCTCCAGTTTTCTTTAATCCTTACATAGGTTTGCAGGAACACCTGTTTCCCAAAAAAGCGTTCCATATCTCTTCGGGATGCAACCCCCACACTTTTAATTGCAATACCACCTTTGCCAATCATGATCTGTCTTTGGCTTTCACGCATCACATAAATTTCGGCTGCTATCCTTATGATATTGGGCTCTTCTTTAAATTCAGTAACCACCACTTGCACCGCATAAGGAATCTCCTCTTTGTACCGCATCATGATTTTCTCACGAATAATCTCTGAAGCAATAAAGCGCTCAGATTTATCTGTAAGTTGATCTTCTGGATAAAATGGCGGTGCCACAGGCAAATGTTTCAATATTACCTCTACCAATTCTTTTATATTGAACTTGGTTAATGCCGATACCGGCATGATTTGAGCTTCAGGTAAAATTTTATTCCAAGCCTCAACTTCATTTTTTAACGCTTCATCACCGGTTAGTAAATCAATTTTATTGACAATAACGATTAGTGGTGTTTTGATTAGCTGAAGTTTTGCAAGTAAATCTGCATCGGTTTTGGCGTCTTCATCTGCACTGGTAATAAATAATACCACATCTGCATCTTGCAAACTTTCATTTACAAACTGCATCATATTGCCATGTAACTTGTATTTAGGTTGAATAATACCCGGTGTATCTGAAAATACTATTTGGTATTCGGGCTTTGAAAGGATACCCATGATGCGATGACGGGTAGTTTGTACTTTGGGTGTAATGATGGAAAGTTTCTCTCCAACCAATGCATTCATCAAGGTAGACTTCCCTACATTTGGTTTTCCAATAATACTTACAAAGCCCGATTTGTGGTTTGAATCTGCCAATTTATTAACTTTTTTGAACTGGCAAAGGTAGTTAAAAAAATGAGGAGCCCATTTTCCACCTAAGAAAAGCGCTATAATTCAGCAATAACCGTGCAACCGCCTTTAACTTTCTGGTTCAGCTCCACCTTAATTTTTGAGTCGAGGGGCAATAACAAATCAACACGTGATCCGAACTTAATAAAGCCCATTTCTGTTGCCTGGTTT
>JBIINH010000146.1:0-6002 GCA_044337585.1 Bacteroidia bacterium | reverse complement strand
GAACACACAATTTGAACGTGCACCTGATGGCTTATTTGATTTTATTGAAGGTGTTACCATTAATGCACAACAAGGTCGTATTTTCTTTCCTATGCTAGAGCCTTTTGGTAATTACCTTACATCTAAATTTAGAAACAGCACACAACAAACGATCAGGTATTATTCCTTTTATGAATTATATGATTCAACCCGATTTGCTGCAATACAACTTCCACAATACAATAAATTTTTCTTACGTGGTTCATACCAAGGCCAATCGGGAAGTGAAATTTCATTAAACTCTACCAATATACCACGAGGGGCAGTGCGTGTGACAGCGAACGGAGCTCCTCTAACCGAAAACGTTGATTACACGGTTGATTATAATTTAGGAAGAGTTAAAATTTTAAATACCGGATTACTCAATTCTGGTGCAGTAATCAAAGTGTCTAGTGAGAGCAATGCTTTATTTAGTGTGCAACAAAAATCTTTAATAGGGTCGCGTTTAGATTATAAAATTAATAACGATGTAATGCTTGGTGGTACAATTATGTACTTAAACGAAAGGCCACTTACCCCAAAAGTAAATTTGGGCGAAGAGCCTATTTCAAATGTGATGATTGGTTTAGATGGTACTTATAAATCTGAATCTCGATTGCTAACCAAAGCACTAGATAAACTTCCATTTTATGCAACTAAAGAAGTTTCAACCATTACCATATCTGGTGAGTTTGCCAAACTCATACCTGGCGTACAAAACTCGCTGGGTCAAAATGGCACTGCATATCTTGATGACTTTGAAGGTGCCGAATCACAAATTGATATTAAGCAACAAAATGGTTGGGTTTTGGCTAGCACTCCTCAAGGCATGCCCGATTTATTTCCTGAAGGCAACTTGATAAACGACTTGAGTTATGGATATCGCAGGGCAAAATTTGCTTGGTACAATATTGCCAATACTTTTTATTTTCCAAATAACCTTACACCTGAACATATACAAAATGACCAAGACATGCTATCAGATGATCGAATGCGAATGGTGAGGGTAATTGAGGTTTTTCCAAGTAGACAAATACAACAAGGGATGCCTGATAATATTCCTACACTAGATTTGGCTTTCTACCCTCGCGAAAGAGGTTCTTATAATTATCGCTTTTCGGGAATAAATACTGATGGAACGCTTGATAATCCTAAAAATAATTGGGGCGGAATTATGCGCAAAATTGATAATCCGGATTTTGAAGCAGCAAATATTGAATATATAGAAATGTGGATGATGGACCCATATGCATCAAACCCAAATCAAAACAATAATGGGCAACTTTACATTCACTTGGGCAATGTTTCTGAAGATGTGTTGCGCGACAACTTACGTTCGGCTGAAAACGGTTTGCCTATTGACCCTGCCAACCAACAAGGAATGGCCTCATCAAAATGGGGACGTGCCACTACCAACCCTGTAGTAAACTTTGCTTTTAGCTCTGACCCAGATGCAAGAAATTTACAAGATGTAGGACTTGATGGTTTTGATAATGCTGCAGAACAAACGTGGTTTGACTCGATATACCTTGCTAAACTAACGCCCGGAACACCCGCATTTGACAATGCACTTGCAGACCCCTCGAGTGATGATTATCACTACTACTTAGGTACCGATTATGACCAACAAACCCTTAATATTTTAGAACGATACAAGAAGTTTAATAACCACCAAGGCAATTCACCAACCAATGGCCAATCTCCTGAGGAATATCCAATCACTGCTACCAATGTGCCCGATATGGAAGACATCAATCGCGATTATACACTAAATGAATTTGAAGAGTATTACCAATACCGCATTGATATAAATAAAGATAGATTGGTAGTTGGTCAAAACTACGTAACTGATAGCATCGTTTCAAGCGTGCCTTTAGCCAATGGGCAGGATAAACTCATAACATGGTATCAAATAAAAGTTCCAGTGCGCGAGTTTGAGCGAAGCACAGGCCAAGTAGTAGATTTCCGTAATATGCGCTTTATCCGATTGCTTATGACAGGCTTTGAAAACGAACAGATATTGCGTTTTGCTGCATTGCAATTTGTAAGAGCTGATTGGCGCAGGTATTTAAACTCCCTTGAAGAGGGAAAGGAAACTAAACCCACAGATGATGCAGACCAAACACAATTTGTAGTATCAACAGTAAATATTGAAAAAAACAATAACAGACAACCCATTCCTTACAAAGTACCGCCTGGTATCCAGCGGGAAATTGATTTTAGTGCTCCGGCAGCCATACAACAAAATGAACAATCACTTTCATTGCTAGCATGTAACTTAATTGATGGAGATGCACGTGCTGTATTTAAAAATACAAAATTAGATTTAAGGCAATATGGTAAACTTCGCATGTTTGTGCATGCAGAAGGCCAAACGCTAAATGATGATGAAGTAACTGCATTTATACGCATTGGAACCGACCTTACTAACAACTATTATGAATATGAAATTCCATTAAAAGTTTCACGCTCGGGAAACACTGCTGAAGAGGTATGGCCAGCTGCAAACGAAATGACCATAATATTAGAAGATTTGGTAGACACAAAAATTGAACGCTCAAATGCTAATTTTCCATTCACTGCAAGGTACACCCGACAAGTTGGAAACGCAAGAATCACTGTTGTTGGATTACCCGACTTTAGTAACGCTGTAATAATGATGCTGGGTATTCGCAATCCCAAAACCAGACCCGGAACAGATGATGATGGTGCACCAAAATGTGCTGAAATATGGTTTAACGAAATGCGTGTTACCGACTTTAACAACAGAGGCGGTTGGGCAGCGATTGGAACAATACAAGCCAAGCTTGCCGACCTTGGACAATTACAGCTTGCAGGAAGGGTATCCACCGTTGGATTTGGAGGTATAGATAAAAAAATTCAGCAACGACAACTTGATGATAGATACCAATACGATTTACAAACCAATATTGAATTAGGTAAATTTTTACCAACAAAGAGTGGCATTTCAATCCCCTTCTTTTTTTCTTATGGAAATACATTAATTCGTCCATTTTATAATCCCTTGAATCCGGATACACGACTGCAAAAAGAAATTGACGAAACAATAGACCCCGAAAGAAGGGAACGAATAAGTAAAGCTGCAGATGACTTTACTACACGTAGAAGCTACAACTTTACCAATGTGCGAAAAACCAAAGTTGGAAATTCGAAATCGCATTTGTATGATATTGAAAACTTTTCTTTCACTTATACATTCAACGAACTATACAGGCGAAATCAAGAAATTGAATACTACATTTTACAAAACTATGGTATGATGCTAAACTATAATTATAGTTTTCAAAACAAACCTTGGGAGCCTTTTAAAAAAATAAAATCAAGCCAATTGCAACTCATCAAAGACTTCAATGTGTATTTTAAACCACAATCGTGGGGTTTTCGATTACAAACTGATAGGCGGTATGGCGTAACCAATTTCCGTCCGAATGATGTAGGCTTTAGTGTAACACCACCATTGTATGACAAGCTCTATACCATGACTCGTTATTATGAATTTGCATATAATTTTTCAAAAGGATTAAACTTTAATTACAATGCCACCACCTTATCACGTATTGATGAGCCACTAGGACAAATTGATGAAACTACACCAGAAAAAAGAGATACAGTTTGGCGAAATTTACTCAATGGTGGACGTACCGTACAGTTTGATCAAGCTGTGCGCATGAACTATAATATACCGATTAATAAAATAAAACAGCTGAATTGGATTAGCACTTCCAGCTATACATATCAAGCAAACTACCAATGGAAACAAGCACCTCCTGCTGCTGATAGTTTAGGAAATACGATATCTAATTCGCGCACACAAACATTGAACTTAAATGCTAATATGATTTTGTTGTACAATAAATTCGCTATTCTAAAAAACTTAAATAAACCTGCCAGTTCAAACAAAAAAGAAGAAAAAGAACCCGGCATAACAAAAGGTGACGGGAAAGGTGAAAAAGCTGATAAAGGCGGTAATAGTGTGAGTAATCCATTTTTAATTACTGCACTTCGATTGCTTACGAGTTTGAAAAATATAAATGCATCATATACCCGTAATGAAGGAACAACATTGCCTGGCTTCATTCAAAATCCTGAATACATAGGAAATAATTTTACCAATAATGCACCCGGTATTGATTTTATACTTGGTGCCCAAGATCCAGATTTGCGATTTAAAGCAGGAGAAAAAGGTTGGCTTTCTCAAGACCCAAGAATTACCTCCATGTATATGCAGGATTACCGTGAGCAACTTAATGGAAGGGCAACATTCGAACCATTCCCAGATTTCCGAATTGACCTAAATGCAAGTAAACAATACAGCTTGCAACGTCAGGTTATTTTCCGGTACAATGATAGTACTGATGGATTTAGTGACCTAAACCAACCAATTGAATCTGGTACCTATACAATCACTTACAATGCATGGAAAACTTCATTCAACAGTGATGAAGCTTTTAAACAATTTCAAGAATACCGATTAACCATTGCCAATCGCTTGGCACAAAATCAAGAAAAACCAGGTGGTTCGCCTGATACCACCGGATTTCCACTTGGCTATAGCCGCTCTTCGCAAGATGTACTCATTCCTTCTTTCTTGGCCGGTTATGGTGGATCAGATCCTAATGATATAAAACTTACTGCATTCCCAAATATTCCTGACCTTAACTGGAAAATTACGTATAACGGGTTAAGCAAATTGGAGTTTGTAAAACAATTTGCAAATAATATTTCAATCAACAATCAGTATACATCAAACTATACTGTATCAGGGTTTCAAAATATTTTACAAGATGATACTGTTAGCCAAAATCAATTTACAGGTGATTATATTCCACAATACCAAATAAGACAAATATCAATCGTAGAGAGATGGGGCCCTTTTCTTGGAGTTGATATTACATTTAAAAATAACATGACAACCAAGATAGAATATAAGCGGGACCGCACAATGAATTTGGGACTTACAAATAGCCAACTAACCGAACAGCGCGGAAATGAGTTTGTGTTCGGATTTGGATACCGAACTACAAAACTAACTATTCCTTTGCTTTCTCCTGGTGGCAGGCGATTGGTGCTTGACAGTGATATCAATTTCCGTATTGATTTTAGTATTCAGGAGCGACTTACTGCAATTCGATACCTCGACAGGGAATCTACCGACCCGGTTCAAGGCCAACGTATTTATCAACTTCGACCTACTATTGATTACATGATTAGCGAACAGCTTATGCTTCGCATTTTCTATGATTACCGCAAAACTATCCCATTTACTTCCAACTCATTTGAAACCATCATCCAAAGTGGTGGATTCTCGTTAAGGTATACGATTCAATAAATTGCTTGATTCTTAATCATGCTTTTAATCAATAAGCTTTACGCAACATATCGGCATAAGCATTTGGTAAAACGCTTTCTTCAACTGCCTTTGCTGCCCGCTCCACATCATATGCTACCCTTTTAAATTCTACTTGAATACTGTCTTTATCATATTTCGAGCTGTTGTCATTAATCGTAATCAACACATAGCATCCGCGTGGATCACCATCTTTTGGTTTACCAATTGACCCCAAATTAATTGCGTGACGATAGGCTTTTTTTCCTTCTATTTCATATTCAAAAATTCGGTGATAAGGCTTGTGTGTGTGACCAAAAAACATCAGGTCGGCATGTGAATTTTCCATAATCCTAAGCATGCTATTCTCATCACGGTCTTCAAATAAATACTCATTAATTTTGCGTGGACTCCCATGTACCATTAATAAAAATAAATTGTCGTTATTCAGTTGAAACTCTAACTGAATATGTGCGGGCAATGTGCGCAAATATTGTCTCTCTTCGGGTTTTACCAATTGATTTGTAAGTGCTATTGATTGTGCCCCCATTGCTTTTTCTTCTTCTGATTTATAGGCACAGCCACAATCATCTGATGTTCTGCCAACACCGAAATCATAATTCCCGGCAATAGTGGG
>JBIINH010000145.1:0-6053 GCA_044337585.1 Bacteroidia bacterium | reverse complement strand
CAGATGCTGTTATGCTAAGTGCTGAAACCTCTGTGGGTGCATTTCCAATTCAAGCAGTTCGTAACATGCGAAAAGCCATTGCCGAAGCCGAAAAAACCAATGCTCCATTTTATAAATTAACCGAACCGAGCCCAACTTCAGAAACCTTTATTGGCGATGAGGTATGCGCAACAGCTGTTAAAATGAGCAGAGACTTAAAAGCAAACGCAATTGTGGGCATGACTTTCTCGGGATATACAGCATATAAAATATCTTCGTTTAGGCCCCGTGCAATGATTTTTATATTCACCGGAAACAAACGACTCTTGTCAACAGTAAGCTTAGTATGGGGTGTGCGTGCGTTTTACTACAAAGGATTTGAAGGTACGGACCAAACAATACAAGAAGTAAACCAAATTTTATTAGAAAAAGGATTGGTACAAAAAGGCGATATCATCATCAATACAGCAAGTATGCCGATTCAAGAACGAGGCCGAACCAACACTATAAAAATATCAGAAATCTAATCAGTTTTATTTTTAAACCCGATTTCTTTTCTTCCTCCTTCTACTCGCTTGGCTTTTACCATCACTTCATCGCGCAAATCATTTTTATATTGCTGCATGGCTTCTGATAAATGGGGTTGACTAGTGGCCAAAATTTGTACGGCAAGCAACCCCGCGTTTTTGGCATTATTAATTGCTACTGCTGCTACAGGTACGCCTGCAGGCATTTGCACAATTGATAAAAGAGAGTCCATTCCATCTAATGTTTTCAATTTTACAGGAACTCCAATCACCGGAAGCGTAGTGATAGATGCAACCATACCGGGCAAATGTGCCGCCCCGCCTGCGCCAGCAATGATAACTTTTAAACCTCTTTCATGAGCAGTTTTTGCATATTCCATCATGCGCTCGGGTGTGCGATGTGCAGAAACAACAGTCATTTCATAATGCACTTTAAAAGCATCCAGAATTTTTGCCGCTTCTTGCATTACTTCCAAATCACTGTCGCTTCCCATAATGATACCTACTTGCTTTGTCATATGCTTTATATTTAATCTTTTACGAATATAAGTTTTTGGTGCACCATAAGTGCGTTACTTTTTGCCTCTAAGAGAGTTGGGGCCATCACTGTTACGTGTCCCATCTTGCGCATGGGTTTGCTCTCTTTTTTTCCGTATAGGTGAATGTAAACTCCCGGTATTGCAGAACATTCTTCTAGTCCTTGCAAACGATAACTGCCACTAAAGTCGGGTGCACCCAACAGATTCATCATCACGGCTGGTTGGATTAAAGAAGTATCACCTAAAGGTATTCCAGCAAGTATACGAACCAATTGCTCAAACTGAGAAGTATAACATGCTTCAATGGTGTGATGGCCAGAATTGTGGGGACGAGGTGCAATTTCATTTACCAAAATTTCCCCTTCTGCAGTTAAAAACATTTCTACTGCAAATACTCCAGCACTATTGAGATGTTCAATTACGTGTATGGCTATTTCTCGGGCTTTTTTCTCCGTTGTTTCATCTATGTTTGCTGGACAATCTAAAAAAGTAACCAGGTTGGCAATCGGATCAAATTCCATTTCTACAATAGGCCATGTTGAAATATTTCCACTTCTATCACGGGCCACCATGACAGACAATTCTTTGGTACATGGTATCAGTTTTTCGGCTATGCTTTTAGTTTCAAAAGGAATTTCACCATTTTCTATATCAAGTGTTCTTACAATTTTTACCCCCTTACCGTCATACCCATCTTTTCGTGTTTTAGCTACAATTTTATTCCCTCCCAGGGTTATTGCTGCTTCTTTCCACTGGGTTGGTTGGTCAATAATTTGAAAGGGTGCGGTTGGGATTTTGTTTTCTATAAAAAACTGTTTTTGGAGCCCTTTGTCTTGTATGATTTGAAGCACTTTGGGTGAAGGAATAATTTCTTTCCCTTCGGCCTCTAACTCCAGTAACGTTTCTACATTGATATGCTCAATCTCAAAAGTAAGCACATCACTTATTGCTGCTATCTGCCTAATCGCATCACCGTCCATAAGCGAGCCTATAATGTATTTATCGGCCAACATAGCGCATGGAGAACCGGCAATATCCAATATATTGAACGACAAGTTAAGCCTCAGTGATTCTTCTATCATCATGCGGCCAAGCTGACCACCTCCAATGATACCAATTTTTTTTCTTAGGGGATTTTCAAATTTCACGATACAAATATAACAAGAATCTGTTAAGCCCTTTGTGTGTTATATGGCAGATGTCCAATCATACACATTTATTTTTTTCAAATCTAAAATAGTATTCTTATTGTCGTCTGACCGATGATACATTGTTATAAACTTTGCATTCCAAATTAATTTCTCGGCAGAAAAACTATGCCGTGTGTAAACTGATTGAGCATAAGTTTGATCAAACCCTTTGAAAGTGAAAATGAATGATGTTTTATTTGTAAGCAAGTCATCTTTATCAGAAATAGTAAACATTGGACTTTGTTCGTTTATTACATGAACAATTGTCCAACCAAAAGCAATACTGCTTACTTTTTTAATATCAAGTTCTAAATTAATAAATCGCCTAACATTTTTTTCAAGGTCAATATAACTCATCATAAGCGAGCCCTCACACTCAATAAGTTGATTGCTTTTTGCATTAACAAATCTAAACATAAGCGCTTTTCCGTCATTAAAAGGAGAAACTAATATATTGGTACTAAAAAGCAGTTTGATTTTTGGTTTACTAAATCTCCCGTAAACCAATCCGGTTAAAATAGCAAAACTTGCCAACCCAATTAGTGCTTCAAGCGAGGCTATTAACGAAGCACCCATACCAACAGGATTGATACGTCCATATCCAACAGATGTAATTGTTTGCGCACTAAATGCAAATAATTCAACCCACAGTTCAGGAGCCTGATCACTAGTCAGCCCTCCCAATTGATTCACTCCAATTAAGATGTATAAGCAGGTAAAAACAATATTGATGATAATAAAAAACAATAAAACAGCAATGCTAAACCAGGCCACATTTAAGTCAATTAAAAAATGGTAGGAGCTAAAAGCATTCCAAAAGTATTGGCCCTTTCTTTTGATATTTATCCTACCCTGATTGTTTATCAGTTCTTCACCTTGTTGGTTTGCTAATGAGCTAAAACCCGAGTTTCGAATAAATTGTAGCTTCTTTATATTGTTAAACATATGCTTATTGGGGGATTGATGTGCCAGAAGATTTAAGGATGTTTATTGATTGTTTAGCCCAATTGATAAGTAATTTTTTCTGCAATGTATTAAGCTTTGTTTCATGGTGAATAATTGAGTAAGTACACAATGGCATTTCATCCTCTTCGATCATCTGAACCACTTCTTCTAATTTATGAATTTGTTTTTTTAGCTTATATGAAGTAAAGTCTGAAAAGTTTACCTCGTCTTTGCCTTCATCAACGTGGTGTTGAATCCACCAACCTAACGGCTGTATATTGCTATACCAGGGATATTTAGTTTTATTGCTGTGACAATCATAGCAAGATGTAGTTAGAATTGTTTCAACTTCGATAGAACTGGGCAATACTTTTGAGATATGTGTGGATGTTGTTATTTCCCCTTCATTTTTATTTATCGAGAAAAACTGTAGCAATACAAATAAAATGGTGATGATTACCATTACAATAATTTTTATGTTCATGTGTATCTGTTTTGCTACAAAGTTAAAAATTTTAGAAGTCTTTATATATCAATTATTTATAAATATATTTAATAATAATTAGGTTATTTTATAAGGTATACTTAATTTTATAATTGATTTAATATCCTATAATATGGCATTTTATGTTTTACCCTCTTTATATCGTGGTTGGAAATTTCCTTGGAAAACCACTGTTTGGAACAACTAGGCTAAAGTTCAGGGCATACTTTTATACGCACAGAATAAGTATTTACCTTCTTTCTACTACACATAATAATTCAATTAATCTTTATTACATATGAAAACACAAGTACTTACATTTAAAAATCTGCTACTACTCATCGGTGCATTGCTGCTGAATATAGCAACACAACGTATACAGGCACAAACTGTATACTTTGCAGAAAACTTCGACTCTGCCTTTACAGGCACGCCTGCCGCCCCTCCGGGCTGGACACAAACGCGCATACAGGCTGTTACCAGCGCAACTGCAGAATTTGACTGGTTACAAAATGTTTGGCTGGGAACAACTTGGTCAAATTTTGGTACAGGAACAATACCGTCTACAGGTGCGGTAAACGGAACTGGTGTATTGTGTATAGATGATTTTAATTTAGGTGGTACATCTATAGCACAAACTGAGAGACGAATAGAGTCACCTTCATTTGACCTGAGCACATCCACTGCACCTTACATGCGATTTTGGTATTTCAACAACGAGGGTCCCGGAGTAGCATTAAACCTTCGTGCGGTAATTTCTACAAACGGAGGTACAACATGGCAAACACTATCAAATGTGCTTAATGGATTTGACAGTGTAACAAGCAGCTGGAATAGAATCAGTATACCTATTCCTGCCAAGTACAGAACTACAAATGTAAAAATTGGATTTGCTATAGTGAACAGATGGGGATCTGCTAATCCATTTATTGACGCGGTAAGTGTAGAAGAATTTACCCCTACAATTATCACCTCAGCCACTTCCGGCAATTGGAATAGTGCCGCTACCTGGGGAGGAATTGTTCCGACTTCCAGTCATCACGTGGTTATTCAAAGTCCTCACACGGTTACAGTAGGCACAGGTACAGGTATCATTGCACGGTGTCAGGACTTAACCATCAACACAGGTGGAACACTTAATTACGGCACAACCGCTGCAAACAGCCTTCATGTATACGGTAATGTTACTGTTAACGGCACGCTTAGCGCATTTAATGGTACTTTTGGACGAATCATGGTAGTTGGTGGGAATTTTACCATTGCTTCCGGTGGTGTAGCTACCTTCAATACCGGAACAGCAACACAAGGTACAACTGCAGTATCTACTGCATTAACCAGTACCTCATCTACATTGGTATTAACAAACTCTGCACCGGCTTCATTTACCAATTCGGGTACTTTATCTGCCAGTACTAATCGCATTAATAATATAATACATTTAGGCAGTGACACATTTACCTATAACAACACTGTGGTAGTACCCTTTACGTTAGCGTTAAGAAATGGCCCTGTAAATCCAAATGGATTTTTAACGATTGGAAATGCCGCATCTGCTACTACATTCAACACTGTACAACGAGTTAATGGCTTTTTTACAAGTGCACCTAACTTTAGCAATACGAATATTACCTCTCGTATAACAGCTTACCATCTTTCAAACACAGTAAGTGTTCAGCCTGAGCAGTTAACAGCCGGATTTGAAATTGAGGCTATCGCTGGTGTAAGAACGGTAACCGGCACACTGGTAATGAATACCCACGATAACGTACAGGTAAATTACCCATTAACCATAGGAACAGCAACTACAGGTGGTTTTACCTTAACCCGTGGTATACTAATCACAACGGATACTATTCGCTTAACTTCCTTTTTAACACCACCGGCAGGATTAGCACCCTCTACAGCAACACCATCAACTACACATGGCTCATACGTAGTAGGGGCGTTACGTATAGATATGCCTGCATCTAACACCACCCGTACATTTGCTATGGGTGCAGGTACACTGTTTAATCAACTTACTCCAAATGGAAACATTCTCAAAAGCAGGTCTATCGCTCCAGGTGCATCTTGGACTGCAGGTACTTCAATAACCATGCGCTTGTTAACTGGTGCTACAGGTACTGTAGGCACCCCTGTGGTTTCACTACTGGGAAGTAATGTTACACGGATTTCATTAAACAACGGTCCGGATGTACCCGGAACTACAACCGTTACATTTAACGGAATTAACAATTACACATTGGGTGGAGGTGTTAACAGCGATAACTTATTTGGCAATGAAGACCAATTGCATCTGGTGCAGTCTCCTAATATTACAGGACCGTGGGCTACAGCATCGGCCGTTTCAGGAACATCAATTCCTTTTGCAAACAATACCAACTACAGC
>JBIINH010000144.1:0-6160 GCA_044337585.1 Bacteroidia bacterium | reverse complement strand
AATAACACCATCTGGTACACCAGCTAGTTTAAATATTTCCATGAGCACATTGGCTGAATATACTTGTGTATTGCTGGGCTTCCAAACTACCACATTACCCATCATGGCAGCACTGGTTGGCAGGTTGCCTGCAATGGCTGTAAAGTTAAAAGGTGTAAGTGCATAAATAAATCCTTCAAGTGGTCTGTATTCAAGTCGGTTCCAAATTCCTTTTGCCGATTGTGGTTGATCTTGATAAATCTGAGTCATGAAATACACATTGAAACGCAGGAAATCAATTATCTCACAAGCCGAATCAATCTCTGCTTGATAAGCATTTTTACTTTGGCCCAACATGGTCGCTGCATTTAATTTTGCACGATAAGGTCCGGCAATAAGATCGGCTGCTTTTAAAAAAATAGATGCACGGTGTTCCCAAGGCATATTTTCCCATTGCGACTTTGCTGCTAAAGCAGTTTTGATAGCATGTTCTACATGTTTTTTATCACTAATATGAAATTGACCAAGCTTGTGTTGGTGATCATGGGGACAACGGATATCCATTGTATTTCCACTTCTTACTTCTTCATTTCCAATATACATTGGGATATCCAATTGCTTGCTACGACCTTCGGCTAGAGCTGCTTTTAAGGCTGCACGTTCTGCACTTCCGGGAGCATAATTAAGCACCGTTTCGTTAATTGGTACTGGAACATTAAAAAAACCGTTCATATGATAATTTTCGTTTTTATATTTATTAATAGGGATGCAAATATAGAAATTTGCTTATCAGTAGCACGAATGGTTAATTATACAGCCCACTCTCAAAGCCTTCATCAACTTTATGAATCGAAAGGTTATCAGCTGCTTCTGTTGCCAATTGATCGCAACGTTCATTTTCTTTATGTCCTGCATGGCCTTTAATCCATTTAAATTGAATATGTTGGTGCTGTGCCGCGGCAAGATACATTCGCCATAAATCGGCATTTTTTTTCCCTTTAAAATCTTTAAGTACCCAATTATTAAGCCAACCTTTTTCAACTGCCTCACATACATACTTTGAATCGGTATGAATGCGAACATAAAGCCCTTTCATTTTGAGAGCTTCTAAGGCGGTAATTACGGCTAATAATTCCATGCGGTTGTTGGTAGTAAGCCTAAATCCTTCACTCATTTCTTTTTCATGTTTTCCCGATCGCAAAATGGCACCAAATCCACCTGGACCTGGATTTCCACGTGCTGAGCCGTCTGTATAAATATCTACTTGCAATGATTTATTGTTTTGTTATTGTTTGTTCAACCGGCATGGTATCAAACACACGGTCCCACATCGAAGTGGAAACACCAAATGCTTTGTCTTCAAATTTTGGGTTATGATGTTTGAGATGATGACGCCAAAAAAACTTGAATGGTTTTATTGGTTTATAAGCGTGTACGATAAAATGAAGTGCGGTGTAAAATAAATATCCCGATAACAAACCTGCCAAAAAGATAAACACGTTTTCACGTAATATAATCCACCACAAGGTGATAAAAACAAGAAAAATGATAGTTCCGGGTAAAGGAGGCATCAGTAAACGCTCCTTGTCTCTTGGGAATTCGTGGTGAATACCATGTATGATATACTGAAAACGAGATGGCGGGATATGAAACAAGAATCGATGTAATAGGTATTCTTTTAATGTCCAAACCAACATACCAAGCAAATAAAAAAGAATGGATTCAAAAAGATTTGCTCTATTCATCCAAAAACACCATGCCATGAATGAACCATAAGTGATAATATGTAAAATAGGATTGGTTCTGGTAAAAACTTCAAGGAATTTACTTTGGAACATGGTTCCGTTCATTTCTTTGACTTTTAAATTTTCTAGGACCATAACGGTTTATTGAGAAGGTTATAAAGCTACACAAATTTATGATTTAATATGTGAGGATGATAACAAATCGTTTCCAATTTTGGTATTTCTTGAATAATATTCATACTGTTAAGATTGATCAAAATCTTTTTAAAACTTTCGGATTCTATTTCCGGAGCGCATGCATATTCCAATTCTTTAAACCATTGACTGGCATCTTCACTTTTAATACCGTAGCGGGCAGCAACCAATTCAGGTGCTTGTGCATTGTTCATTAAGAGCCAGCAATGCAAGTTTATTATATTCAATAATTCAGTTATGGCATATTCGTTTTTATCGATAAATTGACTAGTAGCAGCAATAACAAAACAAGGCCAAGGGGTAACACATTCGCCAATCATTCTAAATTCTCCTGCATCAACCAATGGTTTAGTGGTAAATTTTTCCCATAAAAACAGTTGCGCAGTATCTTCTTTCAGGGCTTTACGTGCACCTTCAATATCACCTACCACAACAAAATCATCACTACAAAGTTGAAATTGGTTATTACGGGCATTTACATAGGCCATCAAATGAGAGCCTGATTTATACCTACTGATGGCGTATTTTTTTTCGGGCATATCAGCAATGGATTGTATAGAAGAATTTGCATGAACGAAAATACCCCAATGCAATGGCGAATTCACATAGAACTGCAAAATCTTACTTGGATTTCCTTGCACAATATCTGAAACAATGCCTTCCGTTAAACCAATAGCAAGGTCTAAGTCGCCATTTCTAAGCGATTTGCACATGGCACCCGTGCCTCCCGGCACATCATGCCACTCAACATCAAATCCCGACTCAGCAAAAGCACCACTTTCCATAGCCTTATGCCAAGCAAGGTTAAAATGCTCTGGAACTCCACCAATGTTTAACTTAATTCTGTTTTGATTAATCATTATCGGTTATAAATTTAGTTTTTTAAGCCCCTACAATTGAAATATTTATTCTTGATAACACATTTAAACAAAAAAATATTGCAAAATGATTTTCTATGTTAACTAAATTTAACATACGATGTAGGAGTGATTCAATTATATATAGTTAGATTGCAAAAAATAATATTTAAATGTCTCAAAGTGTTCACTTTAAAAGCAACATAGTTGAAGAAAAACTATTCTGGAAAACCCTTCGAAAGCGGGTTACCCATTATTTTGAATCAAATAACATTTCTTCGAAATCAAATGCAACAATGATTGTTAAAACAATAACCATCATGCTTACTTACTTTGGATCTTTGTTTCTCATTTTCTATTTGCCATTCAATCTTTTCACAGCACTTGTTTTGGTAATACTGTTGGGATTTGCCAAAGCAGGCATTGGCATGAGTGTAATGCATGATGCCTTACACGGAGCTTACTCTTCAAAGAAATGGATTAACCAATTGGTGGGTTCATCAATGTACATGATAGGTAGCAATGTATTTAATTGGAAAATACAACACAATATTTACCATCATGCCTATACCAATATTGATGGGCTTGATGAAGATATTCAAACCCGATGGATAATTCGTTTAAGTGATTTTACTCCGATAAAGCCCATTCATCGTTTTCAACATATTTACTCATTTTTACTTTATGGGTTAATGACTTTCTCTATGCTAATAAGCGATGTAACTCAGCTTATGAGTTACAACAAAATAGGTCTCACACAAAAGCATGGAGGAAAGTCGAAAAACGAATTGGGTAAAATGCTTGCTGTAAAATTCACTTATCTATTTGTTATGATAGTTTTGCCTTTACTTATAACTGATTATCGTTGGTGGCATGTACTTATTGGGTTCACAATTATGCATTGGATTGCTGGATTTATTTTATCTCTTGTATTTCAATTGGCTCATATCGTTGAAGGAACAAAACAACACGAATCAAATGATATAACTCAAATAGAAAACGAATGGGCAGTACATCAAATGCTTACTACAGCTGATTTTGCACCAAATAACAAACTGCTTAATTGGTATGTGGGTGGCTTAAATTTTCAAGTTGTACATCACCTTTTCCCACATATTTGTCATGTTCATTATCCAAAAATTGCACAAATTGTAGCAGTAACAGCAGCTGAGTATGGAATACCTTACAATGTAAAACCAACATTATCCTCAGCCATTCAATCTCATATCATGCGTATGAAAGAGTTGGGATCTAGTAAAATTATTACTGCAACTAACTAGGATTATTGGCAATTGAAATTAAGTGATTAGCACTAACTTCGCTTCCTAATTTATTTCAGCTTGCCATTTAATTTTTCTGACATACAGCTTCCGGTTGTTGAAGTCATTCCCGAAGTATTATCCTTACTCGAAAGAAACAATACACTAATTGTAAACGCCCCACCAGGTGCAGGAAAAAGCACGGTTATTCCTCCTGCATTATTGGAGCAGCAATGGTTGCGTGGCAAAAAAATCATTATGCTGGAGCCTCGAAGGCTTGCAGCAAAAAGCATTGCCGCTCGCATTGCAGATTTGTTGAATGAACCGGTGGGTGAAACAATCGGGTACCGCATTCGATTTGAAAGCAAGGTAAGCGGCAACACCAAACTTGAAGTTGTAACAGAAGGAATCCTAACCCGCATGCTTCAATCCGACAATGCGCTGGAAGACGTGGGTATCGTTATATTTGACGAGTTTCATGAACGCAGCTTACATGCTGATTTGGCTTTGGCACTTTGCCGCGAGGCACAGCAAGTGCTTAGACCCGACTTACGAATCATGATTATGTCGGCCACACTCAATATGCCACAACTTACCTCTTTGCTTAAATGTCAAGTGGTGGTTAGTGAAGGCAAGCAATATCCTGTAGAAATAAAATACACCGGTGATAACGACTCCATGCTTTTACCAGAATTGACGGCACGAACCATTATAAAAGCGGTACAGGAAAACGAAGGTGATGCCTTGGTATTTCTACCCGGTGAAGGTGAAATCAAAAAAACTGCCGAGTTATTATCTAAAGAACTTTATGGATTTTCCATTCATCCATTGTATGGCATGTTGCCTTTTGGCGAACAACAGCAAGCTATAATGCCAAACAAAAGCGGCAAACGAAAAGTGGTTCTTGCCACTTCCATTGCCGAAACCAGTTTAACCATAGAGGGCGTTAAAATAGTTGTCGATACCGGCTTTGGCCGCGTTTCTCGCTTCAATCCAGCATCGGGCTTATCACGACTTGAAACCGTGATGGTTACAAAAGATTCGGCTGATCAGCGTGCCGGACGTGCAGGCCGATTAAGTGCGGGTGTTTGCTACCGCATGTGGACCAAAGCCACACATGAGCGGCTTACCGAACAACGTGTGCCCGAAATAATGGAAGCCGACCTCACTCCGCTTTTGCTGGAAATGGCCATGTGGGGAGTGCGCGATATGGAAAAACTCACTTGGCTTACTCCTCCGCCAAAAACAGCTGTGGCCATGGCTACAGAAACGCTGGAACAAATTAACGCCACCGAAAACGGATTGATAACCAAACATGGTAAAGCGCTACACGCCCTGCCCTGTCATCCACGTATTGCACACATGATGTTGAAGGCTCAGGATGACCACAGCGTTTCGCTGGCAGCCGACATTGCAGCCATATTGGAAGAACGTGATCCTTTGCCCAAAGATTCAGGTATTGATATCAACCTGCGTATCGAATTGTTGCGAAGAGCAAGAAACAATGGCAAAATTATTGGCCGCTTGTCGCGCATTGATAAGATAGCTGCTCAGTACCGAAAAATGCTGAATACCGAAGTGGACAATGGTCCTGTAGATGTACACGAAACAGGTTTATTACTTGCATTTGCCTATCCTGAACGCATTGCTTGTGCCCGCACGGGAAACAATGCCCAGTTTCAGCTGGCTAACGGCAAAATTGCTACAGCCGGCCACCGAGACGACCTGGCAAACGAACCATGGCTAGCCGTTGCCAATATGGATGCACGTGATGGACTTGGAAAAATATTTTTAGCTGCACCTTTAAACCCAAAAGATTTGCTGCCCATGGTGAAAGAAAAGACAACACTATTTTGGGATATTAGAAAAGGTGGCTTGCAAGCAAGCAAAGACTTGCGAATAGGTAGTATTGTTTTAAAATCCACTCCTATTAAAGATGTAAATTTTGAACAAGTTAATCAGTCCATCAAATCTGTTTTGCAAACCGATGGGAAGCAGTTGCTAAATTTTGATGAACATACAACGCAGTTGCAAAACCGTATTTTAAGTTTGCGCTGCTGGAATCCGGAAGAAGCATGGCCTGATGTGAGTACTTCAGCACTACTCTCGGGCGACCTTGCCTGGC
>JBIINH010000021.1:0-20160 GCA_044337585.1 Bacteroidia bacterium | reverse complement strand
AATAAATTTGAATATGCCGGTGCCAGTGGCGGGATGATGGATTTTTTGGGATATGCATTTTGCCGTGGCCGCTTGTTTGATGAATTAGAAGAAGACAATGGACAATATGATTCAATTCAACAGGTTTTTTGGGCTACAGGGGCTTGTTTATTTATTCGTTCAAGTGCATTTCATAAAGCAGGTGGTTTTGACGAACATTTTTTTGCCCATATGGAAGAGATAGATTTATGTTGGCGTTTACAATTGCTTGGATACCAATTAGCAGTTATTCCACAAAGCCATGTTTTTCATTTAGGTGGTGGAACACTTAGTAAAATGAATGCGCATAAAACGTTTCTAAATTTTAGAAACAACTTGATTATGCTTACCAAAAATTTACCCATAAGCACTTTGCTTTGGTTGATTCCATTAAGATCCTTTCTTGATTTATTAAGTTCTATTCACTTTTTATTTAAAGGCCAGTTCCAATACAGTGCAGCTATACACAAAGCACATGCAGGGTATTTCTTTAAGTTAAAAAAATGGACAGGTTTGCGTAGCAAAAATACCAAACCTATGAATGAGCTTACAGGCTTATATCATCAAAGTATTGTTTGGCAATATTTTGCAAAGAAGAAACGAAGTTTTGATTCTTTGGATTAAGGCATAGCCTTAACAATATCTACAAATGAGCGACTTTGTAATGCAGCACCGCCTACCAATGCGCCATCAATATCAGGAGCGGCAAATAGTTCAGCAGCATTTTCTGCTTTTACACTTCCACCATATTGGATGGTAAGATTTTCTGCAACAGATGTATTGTATTTTTCTTTCACCAGATTTCTGATAAAGGCATGTATTTCTTGTGCCTGAGCAGTGCTCGCTGTTTTTCCTGTGCCTATAGCCCAGATGGGTTCGTAAGCAATTACAATTTTGCTAAACTGCTCACCTGTTAAATGAAATAATCCTTCTGATACCTGCGATTTTAATACATCAAAATGGATATTTTGTTCTCGCTCTTCAAGTGTTTCACCACAGCAATATATGGCGGTAAGGTCATTGCCAATTACAGCATCTACTTTTTTGGCTAGCCAATCGTTGTGTTCACCAAAATATTGTCTGCGTTCGCTGTGGCCAATTACTACATAAGATGCTCCTACACTTTTTAGCATTGCTGCACTCACCTCACCTGTATAGGCTCCACTTGCATGATTGCTGCAATTTTGTGCCCCGCACGAAACTTGAGATTGCCCCATAATCATTCTGCTTGCTGCATTTATATGGATGTAAGGAGGAATGATGATGGTATGCGCACTTCCACTATATTCGTCTTTTATCATGCCACTTATCTCACTCACTAGTGCCATACCTTCTTCAAAGTTTTTGTTCATTTTCCAGTTGCCGGCTATTATTTTCTTTCTCATGTTGATTTTTTTTTAATTATAAAACTATATACATCCTTCTAGGATAAAGTTGGTTTATTCCCAATACCTGTATTTTGCACTTTGTTCAAATACCGAGTGTAAAATTTCTTGTTCCATTTCATTAAAATCATAATTTCTGCGACTACACATAGCTTTTGCAGTGTGTATGGCTTTATCAATTTTAAATGTTTCAAAACCATGCGCACCACCCCAGGCAAATGATGGCACAAATTGACGAGGAAATCCAGTTCCGAAAATATTTGCAGCCACACCTACTACAGTTCCTGTGTTAAACATCGTATTGATGCCACATTTCGAATGGTCGCCCATCATTAGTCCGCAGAAAGTGAGTCCAGTTTTTTCGAAACGCCCGGTTCTGTAGTTCCAAAGTTTCACCTCTTCATAAGTATTTTTCAAGTTGGAATTATTTGTGTCGGCACCAATATTACACCATTCGCCAATTACTGCATTTCCTAAAAAGCCATCGTGTCCTTTGTTTGAATAGCCAAACATAACAACATTATTCAACTCACCACCAGCTTTGCAGTGTGGCCCTATTGTTGTGGCTCCGTATATTTTTGCATCCATTTTTAGCCCCCCATAATCACATAAAGCAAATGGCCCGCGTATTTTACAGCCTTCCATAATTTCTGTGTGTTTGCCAATATATATTGGTCCTGTAGAGGCATTTAATGTACTAAATTCAACAATGGCATCGTCTTCAATAAATATTTGTGAAGGATTTACCACACCGTTTGTAGCAGATATAGGAGCAGAAGTTCGCCCGGCAGTGATTAACTCGAAATCTGCACGAAGCGCTGCATCATTCTTACTAAATATATCGTAGGTGTTTCCAATTTGTATATAATCTGTGCAGGCCGTTTGTATTTCTTCTGCATTTTCAGGCACCTTGGTATCAAAAGTATAAGATGCAATGAGCACATCTTTTGCAAATAATGCTTGTCCGGGTTTTAATGATTTAATTTCTGCAACTAATTGATTACTTGGTAAGAATGAGCCGTTAATAAACATATTTACCTCATTAATTTGCATTGGATATTTGGCAGCAAGATAAGGAACAGTGAGGTATGAAATGGAGGCGTGGAGATGCTTTTCCCATTTTTCGGCAATGGTTAATATGCCTATTCTAATGTTAGAAATTGGGCGGGTAAATGTAAATGGCAACAAATTTAGCCTTTCTGTTTCACTCTCAAACAATATGCAGTTCATGATGCGATATTAATAAAAAAAAGCTCCCCCGAATAAACAGAGAAGCTTTTTTAATAAGGTAACAATTATGGGAATTACTTTTTAGTGTAACGTTTGTTAAATTTATCAATACGTCCTGCAGTATCAATAAGCATATTGGTACCGGTAAAGAACGGGTGAGATTTGTGCGTGATCTCCAGTTTGTAAAGCGGATACTCGTTTCCATCTTCCCATTTCATGGTTTCTTTAGTTTCTACACAAGAACGGGTTAAAAATGCATAGTCATTTGACATGTCTTTAAACACAACAATTCTGTAATTTTTTGGGTGAATATCAGTCTTCATACTCCGTATATTTTAATTTAAGGGCAGCAAATATATGTAATAATCAGTTTGCTGCAAATTTTTAAGCCAAATTTTCAGTTTAATGTGTTTCTGTGGGCTTTTTTAAATTATTTATATCAACGAAATTAGCAGTTTATGGGGATTATTTTTCGTTTGTGCTTTTTTTTTAAGAGGTTTGAACACATGACAACAAAATTACTAATGACCGATTACCCCCAAGTGAAAGCCATGATGAAAAGATTGGCTTATCAGGTTTTGGAAAATAATACGGCAAATAAAACTTTACTAGTAGCAGGCATTGCGGGTAATGGTAGCAAAATAGCCTCTATCATTTGCGAAGAATTAGCTCGCATTAGTACGATAAAAATTAATCAGGTAGAAATTAAATTAAATAAGCACCAACCAGATGTAAATGAAATCATATTAAGCGATCCTAATTTATTGAAAACCTATAAACATGTTTTAGTAGTAGATGATGTTTTGAATAGTGGACAAACTTTACTGTATGCATTGACTCCTTTTGTGAGGGCAAAAGTTACATCCATTCAAACACTTGCCTTGGTTGCCCGAACCCATCGTAGGTTTCCTGTTGGGGCAGATTTTATTGGTATGTCATTAGCGACTACCGCTCTAGAACATGTAGAAGTTGAGATTGCAAGAGGCAAGGTTAAAATATATTTGGTGTAAATACGTATGATGATTTCAAGTGCAAGTTTTTAATTGAATCATATTTTATAATATGATTTATAGATGTAGTATTCAGTAGGCAAAAAAAAAGACCGACATTGCTGTCGGTCTTTTTTTTGATTAAGCTAAGCTTATTTCACTTTAGCTTGTAGTCCAGCACCTGCTTTGAATTTAACAACTTTTTTAGCAGGAATGTTAATTTCTTTTCCTGTTTGTGGGTTACGTCCTTTGCGTGCAGCACGCTTAGTAACTGAGAAAGTTCCGAAACCAACAAGGATAACTTTGTCTCCTTTTTTCAATGCTGTTTGTGTAGCAGCCATGAAAGAATCAAGAGCGGCAGTAGCTTGTACTTTAGTAACTTTTGCATCGTTTGCAATTTTGTCGATTAAATCTGACTTGTTCATAATGTTTAATTAATTGAGGTTTGTATAAGTATTACAAGACAAACTTAACCAAGAGCGCACATTTGTCAAGCATTCAGCCAACTTTTTTTTCTAAAATGGCATTAAAAATTTTCACACTTTGTCAACATTCACGCAAGTTTGAACCAGTTTGGTCGTTATTAAGTATCTTCTAGATATGTTTTAATGCTTTGTTCTACAAGGGTTTTAGTCGATTTTATGGGCACCTGAATAATCAAATCTGATAGTAAATACTTGGGTTCCCGCTCGGCCAGTTTTTGTATAATAAAATCTCGGATACCTTCGTTTTTTAGTCCTTTAAGCATCGGCCTTTCCGTTTTTGCGCCAGTCAAACGGTCGTAAATGAGTGCAATGGGAGCATTTAAATATATAGTTAATCCTCTATTGAGCATCCATTCCATATTATTTTCATAGGCTGCACATCCGCCTCCGGTGGCAATTACGGTGCGTTGTAATAGTTCTGTTTGGTACAATGCTGCTTGTTCATTTTTTCTAAATACTTCTTCACCTACTGATGTAAATATGGATGCTATCGTTGCAGCATTCATCTCTTCTATAATTGAGTCTATATCTAAAAAATCATAATGAAGCAGCTTGGCAAGTTTTTTTCCAAAAGTGGTTTTACCGCATCCAGGCATGCCAACTAAATAGATAATATGGGAAGGCGGGTGAAGCACGTTTTATTTTAAGTGCTTTTTCACTGATGTTATTGTTGGGAAATTATAGGATGACCATTTTTTAATTACAACAGGTCCTTTCATCAGCATGACACCAGGACTAGATCTAACCATTGATTTTATAGGCGTACCATCCATGCTGAAATAATTAATGGCAATTTGATTTTCATGTCGGTAAGCTTCAACTTTGTCCAAAGGAGATGAAGTAAGCGCCCATGATTTGTAACCAAGTTTATTCCACTCATCAACCAATTGAGCTATCTGCTTCTCAATTTTTCTTGAGGTAAATATATCACGTTGGGTAAGTACCAATTTATAATTTGGGTCAGATAACAATTCTTGAGAAACTTCTAGCCCGGTATCATTATAGATTTTGAAATCGTGAATAGGTGGCTCATATCCTTTGCGAATGATTTTATCTTTTCTGTCTATATATTTATAAGTATCATCTATCAAAGCTATTTGGTCCATACTTATTTCCATTTGTTGCCCATCTTTCTCATAAATAAAAACCAATTGAACAGAATCAATAGGGGCACCTTCAGGTATTTCCATCTGTTTGTTTAGGTCATTGCCCACCTTATAGGGCAAAAAATCAATAACAGGCAAAAACATATATGTATAAAATGTAAATGCAGTAACGATAAATAATGCTGCACCCAGAAAAAGCATTTGAACTCCTTTATTAAACAAAGGTTTGATGTGTTTGTGACCGATGAAGATGAATAAAATGAATACGAGTAAAACGACATCTTTCATAAATGATTCTATGGGTTTCAATTTAATGGCATCGCCAAAGCAACCACAATCTGTAACTTTATTGGTAATGGCTGAGTAGCCAGTGAGCCAAGTAAAGAAAATAATCATCAGCAACAAAAGCCACGCATTAAGGTAACTGTATGCACCCATTAACAAAGCTACACCAACCATGATTTCGAATATGCAAATGAATATGGCGAAGTTAACTGCGTATGGTATAAAAATAGGCATGTGAAATACTTCAAAATATTCTTCTAGTTTGTATGAGAAACCAATAGTGTCGTTGGCTTTTATAAAGCCTGATAGGATGAATAAAACGCCAACTAAAATACGACTTAACTGAACAGCAATTTTCATAAATGGTTTATTTTTGATTCAATAAATTAGGTGAACAAATGTTTGATAATATTGGTTAAAATTGCGCTTAACAATAATTTTAAGCTCCGCAAAAATAGGAGGATGTTCATAAATGCAAGTACCTCAAAAAAATATTACACTCAATTTAAAGGGAAAATTAAGAATAATTGATCACCCGATGGTGATGGGAATCATCAATGCCACACCCGATTCGTTTTATGTTGGTAGCAGAAAATCAGAAGATAATGTATTGAGAACAGCAGAAAAAATGCTAACTGACGGTGCAGAAATATTGGATATTGGTGCATATTCAACACGTCCCGGAGCCCAAGAAGTATCTGTGGAAGAAGAATTGAAAAGGTCGATTCCAATCATTAAAATCATACACCAGCATTTTCCTGATACAATTATATCCATTGACACCTTTAGGGCAGAAATTGCAAGAGCAGCCGTAGAGGTTGGTGCATCTATTATAAATGATGTTTCAGCAGGAGAAGATGATGCAAATATGTTTGATACAGTTGCTAAACTTGGAGTGCCATACATAATGATGCATAAAAGAGGAACTCCACAAACAATGACCAAACTTACTCAATATGAGGATATAGTATTGGATGTGCTCAATTATTTCACCAACCGAATTTCAGCGGCCAAACTTGCAGGCATCAAAGATCTAATTGTAGATCCTGGTTTTGGATTTGCCAAAACAATGGAACAAAATTATCAATTGTTAAAAAGTCTTGATCGATTTGCAATCTTGGAGTTACCTATACTTGTAGGGGTATCGCGCAAACGCATGATTCAACAAATTATTGATACCTCTGCAGCTGACGCTTTAAATGGTACAACTGTATTACATACACTTGCCCTGCTTAAGGGTGCCGATATATTAAGGGTGCATGATGTGAAAGAAGCCGTAGAAAGTGTTAAACTTGTAAACTACTATACAAAACAATGAATAAAATTAATGATTGGCTATTAAGTTTGTCGGTTAGCACCATGATTGATTTGTTGCTAGTAGGTATAATCATGTACCAGCTTTATCGCTTGTTAAAGGGGAGTTTAGCCTTCAATATGATTATTGGATTAATAACCATTTATATATTTTGGCGGGTGGTAAGTTATTTTGATTTAACCATTACTGAGCGCATTTTAAATGAATTTGTAAAAGTAGGATTTATCGCCATCCTTATTGTTTTTCAGCAAGAGATACGTAAATTTTTGTTGTTACTTGGCAAAGGCACTTTTGGAAGTGAGCATTTTCGCCTTCGCGATTTGTTTCCTTGGAATTGGCGTGTACAAAGACAATTCGGAATCAACTTTGAAGAAATTGTAGATGCTTGTGATTTTCTTGCTCAATCAAAAACGGGTGCATTGCTTGTTTTTCCAAAAACATCAGAAATGAAATTTATTGGTGCCAGTGGTGAAGTCATTGAATCCAGCATCAGCAAAAGATTAATTATCAGTATTTTTAATAAAACCAGTCCGTTGCATGATGGTGCCATGATTATAGCAGGCGGACGCATTAAAGCTGTGAATGCCGTTTTGCCCATAAGCGAAAACCCTGATTACCAAAATAAATTTGGACTGAGGCATCTGTCAGCTATCGGAATCACAGAACAAACAGATGCAATTGCGCTTCTGGTTTCAGAAGAAAAAGGCGTAATGACTTTGGCTAAAGAAGGTAAACTAATTGAAGGGTTAACTGCAACCGAGATTGTTGAGTTTTTAAACAAAGAATTTGCAGATCAAATGATACAACTTAAGTAAGTTATTTACTCCGATGTATCTTTACCCATGGCTTCCCATATTTCCTCAGGCGACTTTCCAATATATTTTATTGCAAGCTTAGCATCATCTGCCATTTCTGACTTAGGATATTTCTCTAAAAATAGTTGGTAAGTTGCTACCGCCTCATCATATTGTTGCATGCTATTGTCCAAGATATAAGCTTTTAAAAACATACTGTTTTCTGCCAACTCACTTTTAGGATAAGATTCGATAATCCTATTCAAATGTGTGAGTGCTTCTTGATGTTGTGCACCCACATTGCAACGTTGAGCTGCCCTAAATAAATAAACCGGGGCAATTTCATCATCAGGATATTTATCAACAAAATTTAGGTATGCCGTTTTAATTTCTTCAATGCTTTGTGGGGTAAATGTACTGTCAGCTGATTCGAGTTTTTGTATTTCTTTCATCGCTTTTTCTTTGGGCGATGTGCAAGCTGAAATGATAGTCAGCAAAAGAATCAATGCGTATATTTTTTTCATATTGGATATTAACCTGCTGCAAATGTATATGTTTAGTACACTAGATAAATATTTTAAATACTTTTGCATAAATAAATTTTTTTGATGGCTATACGCATTTTTGTTACTGGAGGCACATTTGATAAGGAATACAACGAACTGAATGGACAACTTTTCTTTAAAGATACCCATATTCAGGAAATACTAAAGCTTGGGCGTAGCAAATTAGACCTAAGCATTCGCACCCTAATGCTGGTTGATAGTTTAGAAATGTCGGAAACCGACCGCCAACTTATTTTGGAAAGCTGCAAGGGTGCCGATGAAGATCGAATTGTGGTCACACATGGAACAGATACCATGACGATTACTGCTAGACTGCTTGCTGAACACATTACAGATAAAACCATTATAATTACGGGTGCAATGATTCCCTACAAATTTGGAAGTTCTGATGGGTTATTCAACCTCGGAAGTGCATTGGCATTTGCACAAACACTCCCTTACGGTGTGTATATCGCAATGAATGGACGATACTTTACATGGGATAATTGTCGCAAAAACAGGCAAACGGGCGTATTTGAAGAGTCACAAGCTTAAAAACTAAGCCCTCAATTCGGCCCCTGTTTCTTTTTGCAATTGCGAAATCACCTGTTTCATCACTTTATCTGTCTCTTCATCTGTCATGGTTTTTTCTTCATTTTGAAGCATGATGCTAATCGCATATGATTTTTTACCTTGAGGTAATTTATCTCCTTCATATATGTCAAAAATGGATACTTCTTTAATAAGTTGCGCATTACACTTGCGCACTGTTTGTTCTATAGATGCATATTGTACTGATTTGTCAATAAGTAAGGCAAGATCACGTCTAACAGCGGGAAACGGTGAAACTTCTTTTAATTTAAATGCTGATTTCTTATTGGCTTCTAGCAATTTTTTCCAATCAAAAATTGCTGATAAAACTGGGGTTTCGATATCAAACTTTCTTGATAAATTAGGCTTTACCAATCCTAAATACCCAAGCGTGATATTATCATGTGCCAGTTCAATCGTGATTGAAAACTCATGATGATTGGAATCATATTTCCAATTGTATCCGTTTATTCCAAGTACATTAAATAGTTGCGCTGCATAGGATTTCAGTTGAAACAACGTTGTTTCGGAATCACTATGTTGCCAATTTTCCGGAACTCTATTTCCCGATAAGAACATGGAAAGCAAAGAGGTTTCAATAAATTTCTCACCAGCTTGTCTGTATACAAATCCAAATTCAAAAGCCCTTATGTCGTTTATTTTTCGGTTCTTGTTGTATTGAATCATTTCGAGCCCATTGTATAGCAAACTCATTCGTAAAATATTTAAATCGTTACTCAACGGATTAAGTAATTTAATGGCATGTTTACGTTCATCATCTTCGTAGTATTCACTTTTTGTAAGTGAATTACTTAGCATTTCAACAAACCCGTTGGCAGTTAAAAATTGGGCTACTTTTCCCTTTAGCAACCAAGCATCTTCATCAGCGGAGCGCGCAAGCGATGATTTTAGCTGAGATGGAATCTCAATATTATCCAATCCATAAATACGCAAAATTTCTTCCGATACATCGGCTTCTCTTGTTACGTCTCCTTTATAAGGGGGCACAATAAGGTTCAATATGCCTTCTTGGTGTTGATGAACACTAATGCCTAAACCGTTTAATATCGAAACGATTTTTTCAATAGGAATGGTTTGTCCGATAAGGTCATAAAATTTCTGAATCCTAAATGCAATTTCGGCAGGTTTTACTGGTACAGGATAATAATCAGAAATGTTTGACGAAACTTCGCCACCTGCACACTCCATTATAAGCTGCACTGCGCGTTTTATTGCATCATCCGTTATTTGTGGGTCAGTACCTCGCTCATATCTAAATGATGAATCTGTAGATAATCCATGATATTTTGCAGTTTTGCGAATAGAGACTGGATTGAAGTATGCACTTTCTATAAATATATTGTTTGTATCAGTTGTAATACCAGACTGCAATCCCCCGTATACACCTGCAATGGCTAATGGCCTTTCGGTGTCGCATATCATGCACTCAGTTCCATTAAGTTTGCGTTCTACACCGTCAAGTGTAGTAAATATTGAACCTGCTTTTGCTTTTTGCACGATAATCTTTTTGCCTAAAATTTTATCTGCATCAAAGGCGTGCAATGGTTGCCCTAGCTCATGCATGATATAATTGGTAATGTCTACAATATTATTGATGGGATTTAAACCAATAGCTTTTAATCGCATTTGCATCCATTCGGGCGAAGGTTTTACCACGATACCGCTTATTGAAATACCACTGTATCGGATACAACTATCAGTATCATTTACTTCTACATCAATAACCATTGATTGATTGGGTGTTGGCAATTTATAAATAGCTTCATGCCTAACAATTTCACAATTGGTAAGCGCACGTAAATCTCTGGCTACGCCTAAATGTGAAGCAGCATCTCCTCTGTTTGCAGTGAGTCCTATTTCAAAAATCGAGTCGTTATAAACCTGAAAATAGGTGGTAGCAAGTTGCCCTATTTCATACGTATCAGGTAATACCAAAATACCTTCATGACTTTTTCCTAATCCTAATTCATCTTCGGCACAAATCATTCCTTCACTTTGCTCACCGCGTATTTTTGAAAGCTTAATTTCGAATGGCTCGCCTTCGGTTGGATGAACAGTTGCACCAACAGGAGCCACCAATACTTTTTGGCCAACGGCTACATTGGGTGCGCCACAAACTATTTGCAGCAATTTATCAGACCCAATATCAACTTGTGTTATACGCAAACGATCAGCATTGGGATGTTTTTCACATGACTTAACTTCACCAACTACAATTCCTATTAATCCACCTTTTATACTCTCAAAATTTTCTATTCCCTCAACCTCAAGTCCACTCGAAGTAAGTTTTTCTCCAACACTTTGAGGAGGTAAATCAATATTGATTAGGGTGCGTAGCCAGTTATATGAAATCTTCATGTGTGTATCAAAATTGTGTGGCGAAAATACATTTTTAAGCCAAACTTGCAGGACATTTAGTAAGGCTATGGATAAATATCTTTTGTGTTCACCTTTGTCCTTCTTTATTTCGCATCTGTAATACAAATAAATGAGCAATAGAACTTTAGTGATGGGAGCCACACCAAATCCCGAAAGATACAGCTATAAAGCTACGGCAATGCTACAGGAATACAAGCACGATGTTGTGGCATTTGGTTTGCGCAGGGGCAATATTGGAGATGTAGCAATTACACAATTGCTTCCAGAAGATGATATTGAAACTGTTACTTTATACCTTGGTACCGCCAACCAAATTCCTTATGTTGATTATATTTTAAAAATAAAACCGATGAGGGTGATTTTTAATCCGGGCACCGAAAATAGGGCGTTTCAAAATAAACTTGAGGAGAATGGGATTGAAGCAATAGAAGCCTGCACCTTGGTAATGTTGCGCACCGGACAGTATTAGTAATTACCGTATGATTATGAAAGATATTTTGCAAAAGCCAATTACGAAAGGCAATGAGGTGTGGATTGCAGATACAGCAAGGGTATTCGGTCGTGTGTATCTTGGCAATAACTGTTCTGTTTGGTTTGGTGCAGTTTTGCGAGGTGATGGTGATGATATTGTAGTGGGCGAACGTACAAATATTCAAGACACTGCAGTTGTTCACGTAGACCCAGGATTTCCAGTACATATTGGGCATGATTGTATTTTAGGACATGGGGCAATTGTGCATGGAGCCAAACTTGGTAATCATGTATTGGTTGGCATGCGTGCTACCATACTAAATGGGGCTGTGGTTGGAAATTTTTGCATTATTGGTGCACATGCTTTGGTTACAGAAGGTATGCACATTCCTGATTACTCACTGGTGTTGGGTGCTCCGGCAAAAGTAGTTAAGCAACTTACCCCAGAACAGATAGAAAAAGTAAAACGCAATGCGCAAGTGTATGTTGATTTGGCAAAAGAATACCTTAATTATTTCCTAGTATAAAAAAGCAAAACCGCAAAGGTGTCTCACTTCACGGTTTTAATCATAGGGGCTATTTTTGAAATATGGAACTTTAAGTAAATCTTCAACTTTCCACATTTCGATTTAGCAACAATTATAGAAGAATTGAATTTAAAAACAAGCAGATAAATTCATGAATTGACATTTTTAGTTTATGAACAGTTAGATTTGGAAAATAATAATTAACCATGCGCATCATCAAAATTACCTTCACCTCATTGGCTATATTCATCATTATTGGCCAATGTTATCTGTGGTATAAAGATAAATTGTTTGTAAACAAGGTTATATATAGCACCATTTTGCAAGGAAAGTTGGGGCCTGATATCAATGAACTTGATAATTTCCCTCATCATGTTATTGAAGCGGGTGATAAACCACAACCATGGCCAATCATTGCTTCTATGCCCGAGATGGGCTCATCTATGTTAAGTCAAATGGAAGAATACCAAACAGTATCTTATTTGGTTATTCAACACGACACTATATTGTATGAAAAACATTGGGAAAATTATGGAGAGCAATCTTATGCCAATTCGTTTTCAGCTGCCAAATCATTTACTTCCATGCTTATTGGTGTTGCTATAAAGGATGGCCTAATTAAAAGTACTTCAGATAAGGTTGGCCAATACTTACCTGAATATAATGAAGGTGAAAAAGCAAAACTGAGAATTAGGCATTTGCTAACCATGAGCAGTGGTTTGGGATTTGATGAAACATATTTAAGCCCGATGGGTTGGCCATCAGAAGCCTATTACGGTCCTGATGTGAATGCACTGACTCTTAGGGCCGAACTTTCTAAAGACATTGGAAAATATTGGGAATATAAAGGTGGCGATTCTCAGTTGCTAGGTATGATTTTGAAGGAAGCAACGGGTAAAACTGTGGCCGCTTATGCATCTGAAAAACTTTGGAAGCCAATGGGTGCTGAGTATCCGGCATATTGGAGTACGGATGAAAAAGGCATGGAAAAAGTAAGCTGTTGCTGGTATAGCAATGCCCGCGATTATGCACGATTTGCCCGCCTTATGATGAGACATGGAAATTGGAATGGCAAACAAATTATTGATTCGTCATTTGTTTCAGAGAGTATTCAGCCGGCTAGCGATTTATTAGATGAGGAAGGACAAAACAATAACCGTTACGGATACCAATGGTGGCTGATGGAATACATGGGTAACCATATATTTTATGCAAGAGGAATTCGTGGGCAATACATTTTCGCAATTCCTGAAAAAGATATGATTGTGGTAAGGCTTGGACACAAGCGCGCACCAAAAGCGGGGCACAACATTCCTAAAGATGTATACGTATATTTAGATGCTGCATTATCTATTGCAAAAGATTCTAGGAATTGAGTTTTTTAAAAAAAAGCACTGTCGGATAAACAGTGCTTTTAATTTAATTTGGGAAATATATTAAGCCCTACCCGCTGTGCGCAAATGCAACAAATGCGAACGGATAGCCAATAAAATATTAGGGAATTCTTTGTATGCAATGCCAAATTCAGCGCATGTATCTTTTACAATTTTATTTATTTGAGGGTAATGTACGTGGCTTATTTTTGGGAACAAGTGATGCTCTACCTGGAAGTTTAAGCCACCAAGCATCCACGATGTTACTTTATTGCGTGTACTGAAATTTACAGTGGTATTGATTTGGTGCTTAGCCCACTCTGTTTCAATTTTCATTTCACTTCCAGATGGTGTGATAAATGCTGCTTCTTCTACAACGTGTGCAAGCTGAAACACGATAGCAATAACAACACCTGCGCTAAATGCCATGGTTAAATACCCGATTAAGGTTGCAAGCACACCTGCAAAAAAGAAAGGTACAACAATAAAGAATGCAACGTAAAGCAATTTTGAAATCCAAAAGTTCATGTGCTCAGGTAAACTCATATTACGCATCTTGGTGTGTTCTGCTATTTTTCCAGTAAAGTATTTATTAAAGTCGTTCATGAACACCCAAAACAAATATGTAAATCCATAAAGGAATAATCCATATACATGTTGGAAGCGGTGAAACCACATCTTTTTTTGCTCAGGATGTACACGAATAAAAGGCTTGATATCAATATCATCATCCATTCCTTCAACATTGGTGTAGGAGTGGTGGTTGATATTGTGCTTTTGGCTCCAGATATAAACATTGCCACCTAGCAAATTTAAGCTGAAACCCATGAAGGTATTTACCCATTTACGTGATGAATAGCTTCCATGTGCACCATCGTGCATTACATTAAAACCAATAGAGGCAACATTTACGCCCATTATTATGCAGATAATTAAGGAGAGTGCAGTCGATTCGGGAGTAAAAAACACCAACCATATGTAACTTAAAATTAGTGTGATGGTGAGGATTATGGTTTTAGCATACAATTTGTTATTTCCCGTAGGCTTGATATTGTTTGTTTCAAAATAGGCATTAACCCTTGATTTTAATTCGTTGAAGAATTGAGGATTGTTGTTGTTGAACTTAATCTTAGACATATTTTAATTTTGGAAAGCGCAAGTTAAAGCCATTTATCAATTTAGCAATTGTTTTATGTCATACTTATACCTTTAGTTGGTAATCAATTGCAGGTGATTATTTTTGCCTGAATTACAAATATGGCTACAAAACCAACATTAGCAAAAGGAACACGCGATTTCGGCCCTCAACAAGTCTACAATCGTAAGTACATTATTGACACAATACAGACAATATTTAAGAAATATGGATTCATGCCCGTAGAAACGCCAGCCATGGAAAATCTGACCACGTTGGAAGGTAAATATGGCGATGAAGGTGATCAATTATTGTTTCGAATAATAAACTCAGGTGATTTCTTAAAAGATTTAAAATCATATAACGACAGCATGTTGGCTGATGAGAGCAAAGACCACACTTTCTTGCCGTCAGTAAGCGGTAAACTCAACGACCTCGACTCAAAAACAACTCTTCCATTAATTACAGAAAAAGGTTTGCGTTATGATCTTACTATTCCCTTTGCACGTTTTGTGGTAATGAATAGAAATTCAATTACATTTCCATTTAAGCGTTATCAAATACAACCGGTTTGGCGTGCCGATAGACCTCAAAAAGGTCGCTACCGTGAATTTTGGCAATGCGATGCAGATGTGATTGGCACCGATAGTTTGCTGTGCGAACTTGACCTTGTGCATATTTATCATGAAGCATTTTCTGATTTGCGTATTCCTTATGAAATTCGGATTAACAATCGTAAAATACTGGCAGGTATAGCAGAAATTGTAAAATCAGTTGACCACTTGGGTGTTTTATCTGTAGCAATAGATAAATTGGAAAAAATTGGTAAAGAAGGAGTGAAGAATGAGCTAATTGCCAAAGGATTTAGTGAGGAAGCCTGTCAGAAATTATTTGACTTTATTGAAATTAACGGCACCAACGAAGAGGTACTTGAACAACTTACAAAAAAACTAACTGCAAGTGAAGTAGGTAAAAAAGGAATTGAGGAGCTTACTTTCATTTTAGCACACACCAAAAATACAGATATCAAAATTGATATCTCACTTGCACGCGGTTTGTCATACTATACGGGTTGCATATTTGAAGTTACCTCTACATCAGGCTCACTAAAATCAAGCATAGGTGGTGGTGGTCGCTATGATAACCTTACCGGTATTTTCGGAATGCCAGGTATTTCTGGGGTGGGTATTTCATTTGGTCTAGATCGCATTTATGACGTGATGGAAGAATTGCAACTATTTCCCCAAAATCAGCATACATCTACAAGCGTTTTAATTTGTGCATTAGACCAAGCCGCTCTACTTTTTGCAATAGATATTTTAGCCAAACTGAGAGCAGCATCTATATCATCTGAACTTTATCCCGATATAAAAAAATTAGGTAAACAACTTGACTATGCCAATGCGCTCAATATTCCTTTCGCCATCATCATTGGTTCAACCGAGCAAGAAACAGGCAAACTCACTTTTAAAAACCTAACAGCTGGTACGCAACTAGAACTGACTGTTGAGGAAATTATTCATCAACTTAATTCATTATAATAAATGTCTTCGTTTGAAATAGATAACCAACTTTTTCTTGCATCTGTCATTGATATTTTTGAAAAACAAATAAGTATTTCACTTTCTGCAAATGCAGCCGCACGTATATCAAAATGTAGGCAATATCTTGATACAAAAATTGATAACCCCGATGCCATATACTATGGAATTAATACAGGGTTTGGGGCACTTTGCAATACGCAAATTAATTTGCATGATCTTGAAAAATTGCAATACAACTTACTAAGGTCACACGCCTGTGGTACGGGAGATTTTGTGCCTCAACATATTGTAAAACTTATGTTGCTACTGAAAATTCAATCGCTTGCTTACGGACACAGTGGTGTGCAAATTGAAACAGTAGAGCGGCTAATCTGGCAGTTTAATAACGATGTATTACCTGTGGTATACGAGCAAGGGTCACTAGGTGCATCAGGTGATCTTGCTCCACTTGCACACTTGTCATTGCCATTGATTGGAGAAGGTGAAGTGTGGGTGAAATTGCAACATGGATATGAAAGAAAACAGTCACAAGATGTACTTGCTATGCATAATCTTTCACCAATCAAGCTAAAATCTAAAGAAGGATTGGCGCTTATAAACGGAACACAATTTATGCTTAGCTATGCGGTATGGTGTGTGTGGAAAGGCAAACACTTGCTAAATCGTGCCAATGAGATTGCTGCAATGTCTGTTGATGCTTTTGATTGCCGAATGGAACCGTTTAATCATTTGTTGCACGAAATCAGAAACCACAAAGGCCAGATAGCAGTTGCCCGAAGTATGTGTGAATTGCTGGAGAAAAGTGAGATAACCAATAAGCAAAAAACGCAGGTTCAGGATCCGTATGCGTTTCGTTGCATTCCGCAGGTGCATGGAGCTTCTTACGATACACTTGCCTATGCAGAACAAGTTATTTCAAATGAGATGAATGCTGTTACCGATAACCCCAATGTGTTTCCTGACGAAGACTTGATTTTATCTGGAGGCAATTTTCATGGGCAGCCATTGGCATTGGTACTAGATTTTTTGGCCATTGCACTTGCCGAATTGGGAAGCATTTCGGAGCGTAGAACATATCAACTTATTTCAGGACAACGCGGATTGCCCGCATTTCTTACGCCCAATCCCGGCCTTAATTCCGGTATGATGATTCCACAATATACCGCTGCATCAATTGTAAGTCAGAATAAACAGCTTTGCACACCTGCATCGGTTGATAGTATTGTGAGTAGTAATGGACAGGAAGACCATGTGAGCATGGGCGCTAATGCCGCAACCAAATGTTTACGCGTACTAAATAACCTAAGCACTATTTTAGGGATTGAATTATTTACTGCTGCGCAAGCACTTGATTTTAGAAGACCTCTCAAAAGCAGTGCATTCATTGAAACACTTCATCAAAACTATCGCAAGCAAGTGGCGTTTATAGAAAATGATAGGTATTTATCACCCGACATTCAAAAAAGTATTCAATTTATTGATAAATTAAATGACAGTCAATTTTAGAAACATTCTTTACATTTTCAGCTTCACTCCAGCAATGGCAGTAATATATGGCAATGTGCACGGCAGCTATTTTTCGCTGCTCAATTTTTTGTATTCACTTCTAGTGCTGGCTGCAGTAGAGTGGCTCACCAAACCCATCGAATCCAACGAGACTGCAGAGAAAGATGATATACTCCCACATTATATTTTACTGCTTCACGTTCCATTTCAATTAACTTCATTAGTCAGCTTGTTTTATGGAATTCATTACCATATTCTCGAAGGGCCTTGGATTATTGCAGCCGCAGTAAGCACGGGTCTAAATTCCGGATCTTCTGCAATTGTGGTTGCCCATGAATTTATTCACCGTAAAGCTCCGGTTGAACAATGGTATGGCAAGTTATTGCTGTTTACAGCAGGCAATATGTATTTTTTTGTGGAACACCTTCGTGTTCATCACAAATGGGTGGGCACTGCTAAGGATCACACCACAGCAAACCTTGGCGAAAATTTGTATGCATTTTTTATCCGCTCCGTAAAGGGGCAATTTTATGGTGCACTTGAAATGGAAGCCAAGCGTTTGGCAGAAGAGAAAAAGTCACCGTATTCATTGCACAACTATGTAGTAAGGCAAGTGGTATTGCAATTGTCTCTTTTGCTTTTGCTGTTTGTTTTTTTAGGCTGGATTGCTGTTGCTGCTTATGTCGCTCAGGCATTGTTTGCCAATTTTTTACTAGAGTATGTAAATTATATACAGCATTACGGATTAACCCGTGATGAAAAACAACGTGTAACCGAGCTCCACAGTTGGGACACCAATCAGTTTGTAAGCCGCTTTGTGCTGGTTGATCTTGCCCGTCATGCCGATCATCATTATTATGCAAGTAAACCTTATCATACCTTAATCACTTACGAAAATTCCAATAAGTTGCCGAGCGGTTTTGCCGGCTTGTTTTTTGTTGCAGCTATACCCCCGTTGTGGAGAAAAGTTATTCATCCTTTATTACCCAAAAATAACCATTAATCAACCAGCCGATAAATATCAATCCTATACAAACGGGTAGATGAAGGTATAGCCACTCGAATGGGGAATTATCGCTTAATCGATTCAATATGCCATTAACCGGAAGGAAAAGGGGCAACGAAAAAATAAGTAAACTGTTTTTTCGTGTTGATGATTGAATAATAACAAGTACAAAAGGAATAAGCAGTAACACATCATAAAAAAGGTGATAACCCAAAAGCAGTGAAAGGAACGAATAACACGACATTCGGGTAAGCACATCCCAATTCTTTTTTTCGAACCAGGCAAAAACAGCCATTGCAGCCATCATCAAATTCATAAACAGGTTATACCACTTGTGCTCGATATTCCAGATATAGTCAAATAAAACAGTGATGTCTGTTAACGTACTTGTGTAGAAAAAGCTTGAATATACATGAGCTTTCAGCAAATTAAGGTTTGAAAGAAAAGACTGCAGTAATAATGCAGCGCTGCTCCAATGAAGTATAGCAAACGTATTTAGTGTGATATTGACGGCTCCGGCTGTTAGTAATACACCCCAGTTTCGGGCATGCAGAAAGTAAAGAATAAACGGAATGGCAAGCGTAGGTTTAATGGCGGTTAATGAAAGAAGAAAGATTTGTAAAAATTGTTTTTGGTTTTGCTGATGCAGGTAGATGGATAAGGTACCGGTAAACAGCAACAAAAATGTGGGCTGCCCTACGTACAATGCATGCAATGTGCCCTTGAAAGCAAATACTGTTAACCAGATGATGACTTGTTGTAACCAGCTTAATGTTATTGGACTTAATTTTATCCATAGCTGAATGGTAAATGCGAGGCAAAGAATAGAAATTGATAGATTAAGGAACACGGCCGCAGGCCAACTGAAAAGTGAAAATGGAAGGTAAAGCAGCAATGCGGCAGGTGGATACACCAAAAAATTGGTTGGCAATCCGGGAGGGTATTTTTTTGAAATGTGATAAGTGTCACAAATCTCAAGCCATATGGATTTTAGCGGGCCGTCATCATAAGGATTTAAGCCCTTAAGCCACAATTTAGATCCCAGGTACATATTGCGAAAATCAATGGCCGAATTGAGGTTGAAATGCAAAAATTGTAAACTATGCACGGCAATGCAAAGTACCAGAAATACAATCAGCGATGTTGTCAACAGTTGTTTTGACATGCACAAGTATACAGCTAAAGCATAAAAAAAAGCGCTATGAATATCATAGCGCTTTTATAAATAATTTTAAGTTTTAGTATTTAGTGTTTGAGGCTATTGGCAATAGTTTGATGATACCAATTTTGTTGAACAACTTGATTACCGGATACACAGGATCAAATTCCCACCACTTGGCTGCAAAATTTGGCCTTGCACCTGCATGATGGTGGTTATTTTGAAACAATTCACCCAGCATCAAGAAATCGAAGATTAACGTGTTTTTAGAATGATCTTTTTCGTCATCAAAATTG
>JBIINH010000143.1:0-6256 GCA_044337585.1 Bacteroidia bacterium | reverse complement strand
TTGTCTGCTTTTACTTTGTTAAGATAAGTGTACTTAGCAGAATTGCATGATGTGTAGACGAAGCATATAACAGCTAATCCACAAACTAGAGTTGTTTTTTTCATAATTAATTGAATTTGTATTCAATCTTATTCAAAAATTATTTTAAAATGAAATATGCATTCTAATATTTTCAAGAAAAAAAACATTTATAATACATACATTATAAAAAGCAAATAATTAGCTATTGCTATAATCAATAGCGGCTTTAATAAAGCGAATAAATAGCGGGTGAGGTGTAAGCACGGTACTTTTATATTCTGGGTGAAATTGTACACCTACAAAGTATGGGTGATCTTTTACTTCAACAATTTCAGCCAATTTGGTATCAGGGTTTATACCAGTAACTATCATACCTGCTTGTTCAAACTCTTTTTGGTATTTGCTATTAAATTCAAAGCGGTGGCGGTGGCGCTCGGTTACTTTGGTTTTTTCGTAAGCCTTATAAGCATTGGATCCTTTTAATACTTCGCAAGTGTAAGCTCCCAATCGCATGGTGCCGCCTTTGGTAGTAATTTTTTTCTGCTCAGGCATCATGTCAATTACTGGATGTTTAGTTCTAGGATTCATTTCGGTAGAATGTGCATCTTTAAATCCTAATTTGTGTCGTGCAAATTCAATCACACTTACTTGCATGCCAAGGCATATTCCGAAAAATGGCACTTTGTTTTCGCGCGAATATTTTACCGCAGCAACTTTTCCTTCAATACCACGGTCGCCAAATCCAGGAGCTACCAACACACCATCAAGGTGACTAAGTTTTTGTGCCGCATTTTCATCCGTTATCAGTTCGGAATGAATATACTCAAGTTTCACCTTGCACTGATGATGAGCTCCAGCATGTATAAATCCTTCAGCAATTGATTTATAGGCATCGGGCAGTTCTATATATTTTCCTACCAAGCCAATTTTTACTTCGTGCTTTGGGTTTTTATGTTTGGTAAGAAAGTTGAGCCAACTGTCCATATCGGGCTCGTTTTTTGCCGATAGTTTTAAGCGGTTCAAAACCGTTTTGTCCAATTTTTCTTTTAGCATGGCCATTGGCACATCATAAATGGTTGGCATATCCAATGCCTCAATTACAGCACTTGGCGTAACATTACAAAATAGGGCAATTTTCTTCTTAATGTCTTTGTTGATAGGATGCTCAGCTCGGCAAACCAATACATCGGGTTGCACGCCCGATTCCAACATCAGTTTCACGCTGTGCTGGGTTGGTTTGGTTTTTAGCTCATGTGATGTAGCCAAATATGGTAATAGGGTTAAATGTATCACCATGCAATCTTCGTGTTTCATTTCCCATTTCAACTGACGTACAGCCTCAATATAAGGCAGCGCTTCAATATCACCAACGGTGCCACCTAGTTCGGTAATCACAATTTCATATTGGCCGGATTCGCCCAATAATTTCATTCTGCGCTTAATTTCATCCGTAATATGCGGAATTACCTGCACTGTTTTTCCTAAGTATGCGCCTTCGCGCTCTTTGTTTATTACATGCTGATAAATTCTTCCGGTGGTTACGTTGTTGGCCTGAGAAGTAGGCACATTCAAGAAACGTTCGTAATGCCCAAGGTCAAGGTCGGTTTCGGCTCCATCTTCAGTTACGTAGCACTCTCCATGCTCGTATGGGTTTAGTGTTCCCGGATCCACATTTAGGTAAGGGTCAAATTTTTGAATGGTAACACGGTATCCGCGGGCTTGAAGTAGTTTGGCTAATGAGGCAGATATGATACCTTTTCCTAATGAAGAGGTAACTCCGCCAGTAACGAAGATGTATTTAGTTGATTGCATAACGAGTTTAGGGAACTTACTGTACGGGTAGCAAATGTAGGTTTACATCGATGGATTAAGAAATCATTACCAACTACTTTTTCAAGTATTTTTCAACATGTTTCAAATCATCAGGAGAATCAATGGATAACGTCTCAAGTTGGGTTTCTTTCATGGTGATGGAAAAACCGTTTTCAAGCCAACGTAATTGTTCGAGTGACTCGGCTATTTCGTGCACTGAGGGAGAAAGACTACTAATTTTCTGCAAAATATCTATTCGGTAACCGTAGATGCCAATATGTTTCATATAACTCACTTGCACGTTTTGGTTTCGGTGATATGGAATAGGCGAACGTGAAAAATAAAGGGCATTGCCGCTTACATTCATAACTACTTTTACAGTATTTGGATTTTGTGCTTCTTGCTCACTGGGAATCTTTTTACACAAAGAGGCAATTTCGGTTTCAGGATCTTCAAAGCAACTTGCAAGCATGCTTATTTGTTCCGGGTCAATAAAAGGCTCATCACCTTGGATATTGATGATGATTTCCGGTTTTACAAGTAATTGACTAACTACTTCAGCACAGCGGTCGGTTCCACTTTGGTGGTCTTGAGAAGTCATGGCCACTTTTCCGCTAAATGATATAACATGTTGTTGTATGCGTTCATCATCAGTAGCAACAATTACATCAGACAAATAAGGGCATTTCAAGGCTTGTTCATATACTCGTTGTATCATACTGATACCTGAAATATCAAGTAAGGGTTTCCCCGGGAGCCGGGTAGAGGCAAACCTTGCCGGTATGATTCCAATAATTTTTGACATCTGGTTGAGTTTGATGCGAAACTAAACTTATTCGTTCATCATTACAATGCATATATAGTTTGGAAAAAAAACGACAAATTGCCAAATCATGCAATTCATTTCAAAAAACGTCTTTTACAAACTAACCGTTACAGTATTGTGTCTAATTTTTTTGGGCATACTCTTTTCTGTTTATCACATGTTACAAGTTAATCAGGTAAGGGGCGATGAGTTTTTGTCTTTCCTGCATTCCGACCCCGAGCAATTTGATTTGTTGCAGGTATTTCAAAACATTCATAATGGTGCCGATCACTCTTATTTGCATGCAGGCTTTGTTTGGATGGCTTTCAAATTATTTGGTTACCAAATTGTTGTTCAGCGTGGTGTTTCCATGTTCTTTTGGTTGCTGAGTGGCGGGCTGCTTTATGTGATGATGAGAAAATGGAACTGGAGCAGCTTGCAAATATCTGTGGCAATAGCGCTCATCATGTTTTCAAATCTGGGTATCTTTCTGGCAACTGATGGTCGCTTTTATGCTATGGTTATGTTTTTTGCATTGTGGCAAATGAAATTTATACTAACAATACAAGAATGGACTGCAAAACATTTCATTGGCTTGTTTACGCTTCAATTGCTTTCACTATTGGTATCACCCATCATGCTCTTGTGGAGTGTGATGCTATCTGCCGGAGCGATACTAGAACGTAAATGGCAGGTAAGAAATCTATTCATCTTTATCACATTAGTATGCAGCTATCTTGTTTATTATTTCTTTTTTCGGGTAAAAGCTTTCGACTTGTATTTTGTTGATGCTTATTTCAATTTTACATTTCTTTTTAGGCCGGAAATAACCTTGTTTGAATGGCCTTTTAGGTGGTTGATGTTGCCTGATATTCCTTTCTTATCTGATAAAGTGGATGGATTAGTATTGCTCATAGCAATCATTGTTATGTTAATTGCTTTTTATAAAAGTAAGTACAAGTTGGAGTTGCCTTCACAAGTCGTTTTGGTATCATTTGTGTTTGCAGTTATTGTATTTATGCTGTTTTTGGTTACGATTTTTACGGATATACAAGTGTTGCCGGTTAGGTATTTTGCATTCGCTTTTTTTCTTATAGGAATTGTATATACGGCATTGGTATTCGCATTTGAGAAAGATCAATCCTTTTATGCCATGCTTGCTATTTTCACACTCTTGCTCTTGGGTCGGACAGTTGCAGAGATAAATAAATTGCCCGAGCGATATGCAAAACTTAGGCAGCTTGATACCGAAATAAATATTGAAGTTAATATTTCCCGATATTTTTGTGAATGTGACTCAGTAGGTGATTACTCTAAGTTCTTAATGTTAGGAGAAAGATATGTGCGTTATCCAATATTGCGAGACAATCTGGTATTAATATTTAACAATAATGAGCCTATGCGTGCGGCCTATTTCAATAGACTTAAATCAATGGATTATAAATTAAAGATGGTTTTTAGTGAGTAGAAATAATGTCTATTTTAAGAGATTATTTTTTAATCAACTTCTTAATCAACTTCTCATAGGTAGTCAGGTTACATATTTCAATGAAATACAGCCCTGCTTGCAGATGACTGCAGTTGATATCGGGATTTGAAGCTGAAATATTGTTTTGCATAATCAACAATATACCATCAGCAGTAAAAACTTTTGCCGAATACCTATCATTTGCTGCCAATCCGACAAGCGAAGTTATTTCACGAACAGGGTTAGGAGATAATTGAACCGATTCCTGTTTTCTTGATGCAATAAGATTTATCGTTTTTATTTCACTATAATCAAATGTGCCATCATAATCCACTTGTTTAATTCTGTAATATAATATTGTTTTTTCTGCTTGTTGTAAGTAATCATCTACGAATAAATAGGTTGAAACGGATTGTGTATTTCCATTACCTTTTACGGTTCCAATTTTTTCAAATTCAATTCCATTTTCACTGCGTTGCACTTCAAATAGGTCATTATTTAATTCATTTGCTGTGCGCCATTTAAGGTTGATTATTTTATCAATAAGATGTGCATCAAATGATAGCCAAGTAACAGGCAGCGTAGTACTGCTTGATGTTAGATAAGATGAAGTGAGGTAATTGGCTGTAGTGTACCACCCATTGTATTCAATTACTGCATAATGATACAACGTGCCTTGAGCTAAGTTGGTAATCGTTACGGTGCTTCCTGTACCATTGTATATAACGAAATTACCACTGCCTATTTGTATTGCGCTGCTTATATTGCTGTTTGCCGTATAATGAATTGTGTCAATAGGTAAGGCATTAATTGCACTAGCCGCTCTTACCAAAACAATCCTCCGCTGTCCATTTCCGCTGATCCAATTCAAGGTTACACTGGTATTGTTAACATTGGTTATGGTTAAATTACTTGCATTGATTGTGGGTTCGGAAGGGAGACTGCCACCCCAAATTCTTTGCACAAACTGAGGACTGTCAATATATGGATTTCGGTTGTTTTGCAAATTATAAATGGCATTGTTTCGTTTGATTTCTTTATCACTTACCGGATCAAGGTTGTGCCATGAGAGCAATAGTTGAATATACCAATTGTCATAAGCAGGAAAGCTATTCCCTGCAAGAACATCATTTGCATTGCCGTTAGATTGCCAACCAGCTATAACATTTTCATATCGCGTAGCCATATAAAGTTGGGCACGTGCTATGTCTCCTTTGTATTCATTTATTGGCTCAAATACCGTTCCTGTATATCCGTAGTTTGTAGTACCTGTGCCTCTCTTCCCACCATACAATGAAGTATAAGCAACACTGGTCACATTGCCAAAAGGCCAATTGTTTCTTTCTCCATTTACTTTGCCGTCAGATGCCATTACATGGTGAACATCTGTCGTCATTGGTGAAACACTGTTGAACCAGCTTTGTGGAAAGGTGTGTTCTCTGTTGTAACAATCTCCTTCAACACTATAGCTGCCGCATTGATCAGTTGATAGTATATACTCGTATGGTGAGTTTACATCAAAACGTGTAGAATAAATATCCCATATTTTACCATTCGGCTGAATATCGGTTGTTGCAAATGCATTCCATACTCCAGGGGTATATGATAATGCAGTGGTGCCTGTAGAAATTTTTGTATAAAGTGCTGTTTTTAAAGCTGAGCCTCTTTGGGTATTGATTGTGCTGTAATACGAAGCAGGAATAGCCCATGCTATGCAGGTTCCATTTACAGCCACATTTTGGGATGTAGATCCCACACTGCTATTGATAATATTGCCACTACTTGCACCCGTTATTGAAGGACTAAAACGGACAAAAATAGTTGTATTGGCAATTGAGCCTGATACCGGAACAAGCGTAATGCTTCGGCTATATCCATGTGTGTATGTTAGGGAAACCTCAAATCCATTATTTGCAGTAACCAATAAATTTGAGGTAAGCGTATTTCCTGACACAATATACCTTTGTGAAGTGGAACTGTGAAAAGGGTATACGTTTCCAAAATTTGCAAGTGAACTAACGCTACAAGTGATGGTACCTCCCCACATTTTTGTAGTATATAGCAACAATGTAAATACCAATAAAAACTTCATCAAACGAAGGTAAATAAAAAAGCCGGACACTAGGTTCGGCTTTCAATGATTAAATAAT
>JBIINH010000020.1:0-20265 GCA_044337585.1 Bacteroidia bacterium | reverse complement strand
GTCATCTTTTATTAATTGAATGAGTTCTTGAACAGCTGTCTCCTTGTTCACACCTTTCTTCACTACTTCCTTTCCTTTGTATAAAGTAATTTTCCCTGGACCAGATCCTACATATCCATAGTCAGCATCAGCCATTTCTCCGGGTCCATTTACAATGCATCCCATTATCGCAATTTTAATTCCTTTTAAATGATCGGTGTGCTTACGAATTAATGCCGTGGTTTCCTGAAGGTCAAATAACGTACGGCCACAACTAGGACAACTGATATATTCTGTTTTTGTAATTCTGGCACGAGCAGCTTGTAGTATGCCAAATGAAACCTCATTTAACACTTTTGCATCGATTGATGGAGAACTAATCATAATTCCATCTCCCATTCCATCAATAAATATGGCTCCTACGTTGGTAGCGTGGTACAACATGGCTTGCTCTACATTATCTGAAAGTACAATACTGTGTAAAATAATTGGAACATCGATTCCTGCTATGTTAAGCCTGATGATTGCATTGCGCAAATCGGGTACTGTGTGAATGGAACTTGCGCTAAGTAGTAAAACCGGATTTGGAACCTCAAACAATTTATCTTGAACCTCGAAACTAAGTTCATCCGTTGATAGCATGATGACATTCAAGGTTTGTGAGAATATTTTTTCACTTAAAAAATTGGTTGCTCTATACACTGGGAAGTTATTGGTTTTGTCTGTCAACACTTTCCAATACTCGGCCTCATAAAGCCCTTTGAGCCCGTTGGGTAACATAAAATTAATTGGCAAACTTCCAGCATATATATAATCTGCTCCCAAATCATTCATATGCCATTTATCTAACTTTGCATCGTATTTATGCCCGATTGAGGCAAGCGATTCGATTGTAATTTCGGACATTGCACTAAAATCAGCAACAACCCTAGGAACACTTTGATTACCAATATTTGCACATTCAGCTGTTTGTCTTTTTGTAAATGCAAAAGGATTCCAAAAACATAGTATTGTATCATCGTGTAGTGCGCTATTTACAACGGAAGTGTGGTTTCTTAAGGTATACCTCTCTACTAATTTGCGCGCAACGGGCACTTCAAACTCAGGGTCTTCTGTTAAGGAAACCCTCACGGTATCACCTATTCCATCTTCGAGCAACGAACCAATACCCAAGGCTGATTTTATGCGCCCATCTTTTCCATCACCGGCTTCTGTAACACCCAAGTGAAGTGGGTAGTGCATATTATTCTCATTCATCGTTTTTACCAAAAGTCGATATGCTTGCACCATCACTTGAGGGTTACTTGATTTCATGGACAGAACGATGTTTTGATACCCTTCATCTTCACAAATTCTTAAAAACTCCATGGCGCTCTCTACCATTCCAAGTGGCGTATCGCCATACCTACTCATGATGCGGTCACTTAATGAACCGTGGTTGGTACCTATACGTAAAGCTGTGCCGTATTCTTTACAAATTTTTACCAATGGTGTAAATCTTTCCCTAATACGTTCGAGTTCTTCTGCATATTCTGCATCTGAATAATCAATAAGTTCAAATTTCTTCTTGTCTACATAGTTGCCCGGATTAACCCTTACTTTTTCTACAATACGTGCGGCTATTTCTGCCGCGTTTGGAGTAAAATGTATATCTGCAACCAATGGCACAACAATACCTTTATTTAATAGTTCTGCTTTTATATGAGCAAGATTCTGTGCATCTTTCATGCTAGGTGCAGTAAGCCTTACAAGCTCGCAACCCGCTTCCACCATTCTTATGATTTGCGAAACCGATGCTTGTGTATCCATCGTATCTGTGGTGGTCATCGACTGTATACGAATGGGATACTCGCTTCCCATATACAAGTCGCCTATTCTCACAGTAGTTGTTTTTCTACGCTCATAACGAGTGAGGTTGTTACAATATGCCGGATTGAATGTTTTCTTAATCATATTCGTGATTTTAATGCTTAGATATCCCCATTTTGAGGCCTGATAATTATTTCATCAACATTTGTATGTGCTGAAAGTTTATATGTATTGTAAATAACAGCAGCTATATCTGATGCAGGAATAAATCGCGAATCAGGCAAATCCACGCCATCCCACGAAGGCGTCTTCACTGCACCTGGCATAATGGCTGTCACTTTTACCTGATGCGGCTGCATTTCCAATCTAAGTTGTTTGCTAAAACCCAAAAGTGCAAATTTTGAAATACTGTAAGAGCCCCCGTTTGGATATGCATCTATACTTGCTATCGAACACATATTAAATACATGTCCGCTTTTACGTGATGCCATCAAAGGAACAACCTGTTTTGAAATATTGTATGCACTGTACAAATTTACCTCAATCATTTTAGCCAATTGCTCATCATTTTCTTCCATCAATATTCCGGGCAAATAAGCTCCTGCATTATTTACCAGAACATCCGGCACACCTATGGCGTTAATGGCTTTATCTATAAACAGCTTAATATTTGTTTTATCTGTAACATCACATACCGTAAAATGAAAAGTTTGCTCTGGATAACTTTCTTCAAACAATGATTGCATCTGATGAATTGCGGAAGCATTTCTGGCACATCCTGCTACTGAATAACCTTCTTGTGCAAAATAATTACATATGGCTAAACCTATTCCTTGCGTGCATCCTGTTACTAATATTGATTTGTTCATCTTGTTATTTGTAGTTGTCAAAATTAGCACCAAGTATTCATCTTTAAAAATTATTTAGTAACCCTAAACCATTCATATCTAGAAAATTCTAATTCAACAAATGGTATTGTTACAATCTTAATGCCCAATTCATATATTTACATGCTTTTTCGCAGTTAAATAAAATATGAATGTATTTACTTTTTTAGGGAAATATGCCTTGTTTCTGCAAAGCTTACTGCGTAAGCCATTAAAAACAAAGATATTTCTGCACCAAACTTTTTTGCAAATGGAGTCTATAGGCATTGGCTCTTTTGGCATCGTAGCACTAATCTCTTTTTTTGTGGGTGCTGTATCTACCATCCAAATTGGATATCAATTGCTCACTGGTATCATACCCGAATATGTGCTGGGTAGGGTTGTGCGCGATTCAAATATTTTAGAGTTTTCTCCTACCATTACGTGCTTGGTACTTGCAGGTAAAGTTGGTTCAAATATTGCATCTGAAATTGGTACCATGAAAGTAACTGAACAAATTGATGCCATTGAAGTTATGGGCATCAACTCACGTAATTATATTGCATTGCCTAAAATTGTTGCTGGCATGATTACTATTCCAACACTTGTGATATTTGCAATGTTTCTTTCCCTTTTGGGTGGCGCTGTATCTGGTTGGATTTCAGGGATGATTGCAATCGAACCTTTTGTACAAGGACTTCGTGCTGATTTTATGCCCTTTTCTGTCACCTTTTCTATGATTAAAACATTTACTTTTTCATTTATCATCACCAGCGTTTCGTCATACTATGGATACGAAACCGAAGGTGGAGCCCTTGAGGTTGGTAGATCAAGCACAAAAGCTGTTGTATATAGCTGTGTTGGTATAATTTTATTCGATTACATATTATCTGACTTACTTCTTGATAAAACATCTGCATGATTGAAGTTGTGAACGTAAATAAAATGTTTGGAGACAAAAAGGTACTGATTGATGTGAGTGCAACGTTCCAAAAAGGAAAGTGTAATGCCGTAATAGGAGCTAGCGGATCTGGCAAAAGTGTATTGATGAAATGTATGGTAGGATTGCTGCCAATTGATTCTGGTGAAATAAAGTTTGACAACAATGACTTTATGAACATGCCCTATCATGACAAGCAATTAATCAGAAAACAAATAGGAATGTTGTTTCAAGGGTCTGCTTTGTTTGACTCACTAACGGTAGAAGAGAATGTAGCATTTCCCCTCAAAATGTTTACTGATTTGAGGTTTGATGAAATAAGAGAACGTGTAAATTTTTGCTTAAGTAGGGTTGATTTAAAAAATGTCAACCAACTTTACCCTTCTTCCATTAGTGGTGGTATGAAAAAAAGAGTCGGTATTGCTCGTGCCATTGCGTTAAATCCTAAATATCTTTTTTGTGATGAGCCAAATTCAGGTTTAGACCCCATTACATCAAGACTCATTGATCAACTGATACAAGATTTAACAACTGAATACAATATCACTACCATCATCAATACACACGATATGAAAAGTGTGTATGATATTGGAGATAAAATAATTTTCATTTACAAAGGGCAAAAAGGTTGGGAAGGAACCCGTGATGAAGTAAAAACTTCTGGTGTACCTGAATTAAAGGAATTTTTAGATGCATCTTCTCATTAACTAATGTAAAAAACTTTGTATCATTGTTTTGAATTAATCGTAAACATCATGCGCAAACGTATAGTGGTTTCAATATTTTTAATAAGCTTTGTATTTGCAATTGCATCATGCAGCCAATATGATAAAATTCAAAACAATCCAGAAGAAAGCATGCTAGATTCGGACAAAAGCCATAATAATGGGCAAAATTGTATGAGCTGTCACAATCAAAATGGAAACGAAGCGGTACGAGAAGCAGGTTGGTGGTATATAGCAGGAAGTGTTCGTGATGGAAACTCGGGTGGATATGTAGAATTATGGACTGGACCTAATGCCACAGGGAACAGAATAGCAAGGTTGGCTATTGACAAAAAAGGCAATTTTTACACAAACAAAATTATCAATTTTGGTGCTGGGCTTTATCCAGTATTGAAAGAAACAGATGATAAAATAAAAGCTCATATGAGTACCAATACCAAAACAGGTGCATGCAATTCATGCCATGGTGTTTCTACCTCTCCTCTTGAACTTGATTAATTTAATTGCATGAAAAATATTATCCTTATTTCAATTTTTACCTCATTATTTATTGCTGGTTGTTACTATGACAACGAAGAAGAACTATTTCCAAATAGTCAACCAACGGCAAATGATACATCAACAACTGCTAAATGGTCCACAGACATTAGGCCAATTATGGAAGTAAGGTGTGCTACTTCAGGCTGCCATGTTAGTGGATCTCAATCTCCTGCATTGCAAACATATGACCAAGTGTTTAACAATCGAGTGCGTGTGCAGGTAAGAGCTTGTATAGAAAAAACGATGCCTGCGGGGAATGCCCTTAGTAGCTCAGATATCAACAAACTCAACAATTGGATAAATGCAGGAGCCCCAAATAATTAAACGTATGAAAAAAATTGCTTTTTTGTTTTGCTCATTGGGAGTTTCATTAGGTCTTTTTGCTCAAGACGACTTAATGAATATGTTAGATGCAGAAATATCCGACAAGCCAACTATGGTTTTTGCAACTTTTAAATCTACGCGTGTAATAAACTTGCATAGCAATGAAACAATGAAGAAAAAACATTTAGATTTTCGTATCCAACACCGTTTTGCTCCTATGGATATTACTGCAGATAATTACTACGGGTTATATACCATGTTTGGTCTTGATGGCGCGCAAATGCGCTTGGGAATGGAGTACGGTGTTACCGATAAATTAATGATTGGCGCTGGAAGAAGTACAGTTGATAAAACGTATGATGGATTCATCAAATATAAAATCGTAGAACAGTCTAGAGGTAAAAAATCATTTCCACTTAGTATTGTTTACTTTGGAAATATTGGAATAAATACATTGAAATGGGTAGATGATACCAAACAAAACTTTCTAAGTTCAAGGTTCTCATTCACCAATCAACTAATCTTTACACGTAAGTTTAATGACATTATTTCTGTCTGCATTAGCCCAACTCTTGTGCACTACAATACTGTAGAAACAAAGTCTCAGCCAAACGATATTTTTGCTATTGGATTGGGTACTTCTATAAAAATAAATAAGAGTGTCAGATTAAACTTAGAATATATTCCACGTATTACTGGCCGTGACGAACCGAAACAAGCAAATGGATCTGCATCATACTATGATGCATTTGGCATAGGTTTTGATTTTGAAACTGGAGGTCACGTATTTCAAATACACATAACCAATGCAACAGGTATGATTGAACAACATTTTATTGCGCGTAATGTAAATCCTATTGAATTTACCCAAATCCGTTTTGGATTTAATCTCTCTAGAACTTTCTCATTTGATCACACAAAATAAACTTACATGAAAAGATTTAATTTTTTTGCAATTGCTTTCTGTTTGATGAGTATGCATCTATATGCTCAAAACGCAAGTACACAAACAGGTACCATTTCTTTCTTCTCAAGCACACCTGTTGAAGATATCAATGCCCTATCAAAGCGTTGCCTGGCAGCGGTAAATATTGAAAAACGTACAGTTGCCTTCAAGGTTGACAATACTTCATTCGATTTCCCCAATAAATTGATGCAAGAGCATTTCAACGAAAAATACATGGAAAGCGAAAAATATCCTTACAGTACCTTTAGCGGAAAAATAAATGAAGAAATAGACCTAACAAAAGACGGAGAATACGCTGTAACTGTTACCGGAAAATTGAACATCCATGGTGTAGAACAAGAACGCACCATCAATGGGAAAATCATTGTAAAGAATGGAGAAATCACCTTGCTGTCTGATTTTAAAGTAGCCGTGAAGGACCATAAAATAGAAATACCAACGGTAGTTGTAGCTAAAATTGCAGAAGTTATTGATGTGAAAGTGAATGCTGTTCTACTCCCCAAAAAATAAGTACCATACAAATCAATGTTATAAAAAATCAGGCTTGCCCTGATTTTTTTATGCCCCGCTACTAACCCAATAAGCTACCAGAATACCCATTGCTATGGCAATAATCTTGGCTTTGGATACTTTGTGATTTTCACTGTTTTCAAACAATATGGTGGTGGCTATATGCAAAAAAGTACCGGCCACAAAAGCCATAATATATTCAAACACCTCATGGTTGATTACATTACCAAATAGGTTTGCAGTAAAAGCCCCCAATGAGGACATGGATGCATAAACAGCTGCAAATAGCAGTATGCTGTTTTGCGATTTATTTTTAGATTTGAGTATGGTAGTAAGTGCAAAAGCTGCAGGAAATTCGTGCAATACAATGCCGAACACAAATGACCACTCAGCCCTGCCGCTACTGAGCACATCACTACCAAGCGGCATACCTTCCATAAAACTATGAATGCTCAGGCTTATTAGAATTTGTAACGGAATGAGTTGATGCGCTTTGGTATCGTGCAGGTGAATATGCCCATGCTCAACACCATGCGAATATCGCTCGATGATAAACTGAAACAAAAAGCCTCCAAGCAGCATGATACCCGACAAATAATTTGCCTCGGCATAGATATGTGGCACCAAATGCATAAGTACAACAGCCAACAGGTAAGAACCTGCAAAGGCCAGCATCAATTTCATGGTGTCGAAGCTTTTGAGCTTGAGTGTATAGCCCAAAACACCACCGGCAAATGGCACAGAAAAAAGCAATATGAAATAGAGCGGGTTCAACTTTTAATTTGGGATTGCAATATAAAACGATTGACTAGACTGCCGCCAACATAACCTAAAATTGTGCCGAGCAATGCCCCCGAAACTACATCAAGCGGATAGTGTACGCCAACATAAACCTGAGAAAAAGCAATCAATGCAGCCCAAAACAAAGCTACCGGCAAAAACCATTTATAGACCCGCCCCCAAACCTGGAACAAAAAAATTGCAATGGCAAAATGATTGGTGGCGTGTGCCGAAAGGTAACTGTATCCTCCCCCACATCCCACAAGCAAACGCACCTGATCTTTAAAATCGGGATCATTGCATGGCCTGATGCGCTGTACCGTATTCTTGATAATATTGGCACTTACCTGATCGCTGATAAGAATAAGCAGGCCTGCGCTAAGCAATATCCATAAAGCACGAATCTGATATTTGCGAAAAAGAAAAAATACGATTACAGCATACAGTAAATACCAATTGCTTTGCTTGCGCATAAATGGGCACACCATATCTAGCAAGCCCGATTGTATACCGGAATTGATTGCGGTAAAAAGTAGTTTATCCCATTGTATAAGCTGATCTATCATCGTTTTTGTGCAAGTATAATGAGCCTGTCTGATTTGCCTTTCTGATAAGGTTCAAGTTGGTAGTTACCCATTTTTTCAACGATACCAAAACCTGAATCATTCAGCATTTTTTCAAATTGTTCATCATTGATGAGTTGTACCTGCTCAATAAATTCAAATTGCATATCGACATCTTTCAGCGATATTTTTTTATACAAAAATTTATCATCGTTCCAACGCCTGATATGAAACATGATTTCGCCAATACGTTTTGACTCAGCTTCTACTAGGCGAGCGAGCGTGGTATGGATATTGAAAAAGTCAATTAACACATATCCATCGGGTTTCAGTATATTATAAATATTGCGCAGTACTTTCAGGTCTTCTTCTTCGCTTTGAAAATAACCAAAGCTGGTAAACAAGTTAAGTGCTATATCAAACTGATGCGGATGCTGCAATGTGCGCAAATCCTGTTCTACAAAATGCAATCTGTTGTTTGTATGCAACTTGGCTTGTGCAATACTTGCTGCAGAAAGGTCAAATCCGGTAACATCAAATCCCAGCTTATTTAAGTAAATGGCATGACGGCCTTTACCACAAGCCAAATCGGCCACTTTTAGTCCCGGTGTGATATGCAGTTTATGCACCAGATTATCGAGAAAAAACTGCGCTTCCCTGTCATCTCTATTATGATACAGCACATGATAATAGGGCGAATCAAACCATTCACTAAACCATTCTTTGGTATGTTGCATAAGTTGCAAAGAAAAAATAAGCAGTTGATATTAGCTAAAATCTTTTATCAAGTCTATCAGTCAACGTATTACAACCAATACTTGTCTAATCTTGATTAGCTGTTAAATTTGCGCCTCCAAAAAAACTTAACAAGTGACGTTAATTAAATCGATTTCAGGTATTAGAGGAACTATAGGTGGCGCACAAGGCGATGCCCTTACTCCTATTGATGTAGTAAAATTTACTGCCGCATTCGGCAGCATTATCAAAAACGGAAAAGCAGATTGCACCATCATAGTTGGTCGTGATGCACGTATATCGGGCGATATGGTAAACCGATTGGTAACGGCCACACTTAGCGGATTGGGCATAGATGTTGTTGACCTTGGTTTATCAACCACACCTACCGTAGAAATGGCTGTGAAACATGAAAAAGCTAATGGAGGTATTATTCTTACGGCCAGCCATAATCCCAAACAATGGAATGCATTAAAATTGCTGAATGAAAAAGGTGAATTTATTTCGGATGAAGTGGGCAAACAAGTTTTGTCAATTGCCGAGAAAGGCGATTTTGAATTTGCAGCAGTTGAAAAATTAGGAAAAATCACAATCGACAATACGTGGATACAAAAACATATCGACCATATTTTGAAAATGGACTTGGTAGATGTGGAAGCCATTAAAGCAAAAAAATTCCGCATAGCTGTAGATGCAGTAAATTCATCCGGTGGCATTGCAGTGCCACAATTGCTAAAAGCTTTGGGTGTTGAGGAAGTATTTGAACTGTATTGCACACCTGACGGAAATTTTCCCCACAATCCAGAGCCATTGCCCGAAAACCTAACCGAAATATCATCGGTAGTGCAACGCAAAAATGCCCACCTGGGTATTGTGGTAGACCCTGATGTAGACCGCCTGGCTTTGGTGTGCGAAGATGGTAGCATGTTTGGCGAAGAGTACACATTGGTAGCTGTCGCTGATTATGTTTTGAAAAATACCGGTGATGAAAAACTAAAAGCTCTTGGTTTCAATAAACATACGGTATCCAATCTCTCATCAACTCGCGCATTGCGTGATGTGAGCGAAAGCAATGGCGGAACTTACAGTGCATCGGCTGTAGGCGAGGTAAATGTGGTAACCATGATGAAAGAAAAAGGTGCCCTTATTGGTGGCGAAGGAAATGGTGGCGTTATTGTACCAGAATTGCATTATGGCAGAGATGCATTGGTTGGCATTGCTTTGTTTCTAACTCACCTTGCCAAATCAAATAAGTTATGTAGTATTTTGCGCAGTTCTTATCCTGATTATTTCATTGCCAAAAAGAAAATTGAACTCACTCCGCAAATCAATATTGATATGCTTATGGAGCGCATCAAGGACAAATACAGCAAACAACCCATCAATACCGTTGATGGTGTGAAAATAGAATTTGACAAAGAATGGGTGCACTTGCGTAGATCAAATACGGAACCCATCATTCGCATTTATGCCGAAAGCCAAAGCGAAACTACTGCCAATAACTTGGCCGAAAAGCTAATAGCTGATATGAAACAATTTATTAAATAAAAAACAGTACAACATGGCATTAAAATGCGGAATAGTGGGCTTGCCCAACGTAGGAAAATCAACTTTATTCAATTGCCTGAGCAATGCAAAAGCACAAGCAGCTAATTTCCCTTTTTGCACCATTGAACCCAATGTGGGCGTAATCACCGTTCCCGATGAGCGCCTTACCGAGCTGGCCAAACTGGTAAACCCGCAACGCATTTTGCCAACCACAATCGAGATCGTGGATATTGCAGGCTTGGTAAAAGGAGCAAGCAAAGGCGAAGGTCTGGGAAATCAATTTCTAGGAAATATTCGCGAAACAGATGCCATTTTACATGTCTTACGCTGTTTTGATAACGACAATATCATCCATGTGGATGGTTCGGTAAATCCGGTGCGCGACAAAGAAATTATTGATACCGAATTACAACTTAAGGACCTTGAATCAGTTGAGAAAAAACTGCAACGCATAAGCCGTGCCGCTAAAACCGGAGATAAAGATGCAGCCAAAGCTGAAGCCATTTTATTGAAATTCAAAAATACATTGGAGCAAGGCAAAAGTGCACGCACTGTTGAGGTATCGGAAGAAGACCGCAAACATATAGAAGACTTACAATTGCTTACCATCAAACCGGTATTGTATGTGTGCAATGTGGATGAAGCATCAGTGGTAAACGGAAACAAATATGTAGACATCGTACGTGATGCCATCAAAGATGAAAACGCAGGTATCCTCATCATCAGTGCAGCTATTGAAGCTGATATTGCCGGACTTGAAAGCTATGATGATCGTGTAGCATTTTTATCTGATTTGGGACTTACTGAATCGGGTGTGGCCAAACTGATTAAAGAAGCCTACAAATTGTTAAACCTGATTACCTATTTCACAGCAGGTGTGCAGGAGGTACGTGCATGGACCATCACCAATGGCATGAAAGCACCACAAGCTGCCGGTGTGATTCATACCGATTTTGAAAAAGGATTTATACGTGCCGAAGTAATCAGTTACAACGATTATATCACACTTGGTTCTGAAGCTGCCGTGAAAGAAGCGGGTAAAATGCGCGTGGAAGGTAAAGAATACTTAGTAGCGGATGGCGATATCATGCACTTTCGATTTAATGTATAGTGAATTAGTTTGAAGTTTGAAGTTTTAGGCTATGTGCAAACTAGGTTTAGGGAGTGGGTTGGGAGTTTGCCCGAAGTTTTAACTCAAAAACTTAACACTACTCAAGCAAAAGGCATCATTCAATACTTAACTAGCCGAAGGCATCATTCAACACTTGTCACGCCAAAGGCGTGATTCATAATTCAACATTATAATCAGTCTTGTTTACCCTGAGCACGAATAAAAAAATTAGCTCATTCTTTCCATCAACTCCAAAGCGCTTTGCCTCAGCACTTCTTTACGTCCTGACTCTACCGAAACTGCATCGAGGTGAATGAATGCCTCCTGTAAATGATGCTTTTTCAACTCTTCGCAGCGCTCTCGCACATTCAGCTGCTCGTACAATTCGAGTATGGCTTTTATTTTGGTATCGTTTGCATCATTCTCTGCGTGCAGCCATTTATCGATTGCCTGGCGTTGTGTGGTATTGGCTTTTTCAAGCGCATCAATTAGCAAAATGGTTTTTTTGTTGGCTGCTATATCTCCTCCAATCTTCTTCCCTACTTTGTCGCCTTCGCCAAACGAATCCAGAATATCGTCCTGAATCTGAAATGCGATACCGATATTTTTTCCGAATGCATACATATGCTCACAGTCGGTTGGTGAGGCCCCGGCTATTTCGGCTCCAAGCTGCAGCGATGCACCCAACAATACTGCTGTTTTATACGTTATCATGTGCAGGTATTCATCAGCCGACACCTGCGCCTGGGTTTCAAAATCCATATCCAGCTGCTGACCTTCGCACACTTCAATTGCGGCTTTATTAAACACGGCAATCAGCTGCCTTAAGTTTTGGGTTTCCGTTTTGCACAGCAATTGTGTGGCTTCAATCATCATCAAATCGCCCGAAAGGATGGCTACGGTTTGGTTCCATTTGCGGTAAACGGTAGGTTTTCCCCTGCGCAGCGGTGCCTGATCCATAATGTCATCGTGCACCAGCGTGAAATTGTGAAACATCTCTACCGCCAATGCCGCGTGTATGGCCTTGCGTGTATCAGCCCCGAACATGTCGGCAGCCATGAGCGCAAGTACCGGACGCAGGCGTTTACCTCCAAGCGACATCATGTAGCTGATGGGCGCATACAAATTTTCGGGTACTGCCGGAAAGGTGAGTGAAGCAATGCCCTCCTCTACTTCTGCATAAAGTTCTTTATATGATTTCATCATTTGCAATTATACCGCCACAGGCGCTTTGATGGCCGGATGCGGATGGTAATCTTCAAGGGTGAAGTCTTCGAAAGTAAAATCAAAAATAGAAGTAACAGCAGGATTGATTTTCATGATTGGATAAGGTTTTGGCTCACGCGAAAGTTGCAGCTCTACCTGCTCAAAATGGTTGCTATAAATATGTGCATCGCCAAAAGTGTGCACAAAATCGCCCGGCTGCAGGCCGCATACTTGTGCCACCATCATGGTAAGCAAGGCATAGGATGCAATATTGAACGGCACACCCAAAAACATATCGGCACTGCGCTGATACAGTTGGCAACTGAGTTTGCCATCGGCTACATAAAACTGAAAAAAGGCATGACAAGGCATCAAGGCCATTTTGGATAAGTCTGCAACATTCCACGCGCTCACAATCATTCTGCGCGAGTCGGGATTTTTTTTAATGGTGTCAATCACTTCACTTAGCTGATCAATATGCTTGCCATCGGCTGAAGGCCAGCTGCGCCATTGATAACCGTATACCGGCCCCAGGTTGCCATCTTTATCGGCCCACTCATCCCAAATACTTACGCCATTATCGGTTAAAAATTTGGTATTGGTTTCGCCTTTTATAAACCACAGCAACTCATAAATGATGGATTTGAGGTGTACTTTTTTGGTGGTAATAAGTGGAAAACCTTCACTAAGGTTGAACCGCAATTGCGCCCCGAATACACTTTTGGTGCCGGTGCCGGTGCGGTCGCTTTTATAAGCGCCTGTATTGTAGATATGGCGCAATAGTTCTTCGTATTGGTTATACATAAATAAAAATGCTTACATACAAATAAACGACTCCAAAGCCGCGCATTGTTAAGATATTTTCAACATAGCATTAGTTCAGTTCATGTATTGTAGTTAATTCTATAAATCAAATAATACAAGCGAGTCCTTTAAGTGTTGAATTGAGCAGAATAACACTTAACTATTCAACTTAAATGAAATTTAGCGATTCTCATTTCAAATGTTATTTTTGCCAACAACAGTAAAAAACAAGAGAATACTATGGCTGAAGTAATACGTATGCCCAAAATGAGCGACACCATGACCGAAGGTGTGATACAAACATGGCTCAAAAAAGTAGGTGACGATATAAAACCCGGAGATATACTGGCCGAAGTGGAAACCGATAAGGCCACCATGGAACTGGAAAACTATGTGAAAGGCACTTTACTACACATAGGCATTGAAGCAGGTGGCACCGTGCCTGTGGATGCGGTAATTGCCATTGTGGGTCAGAAAGGCGAAGATATATCGGCACTGCTAGCATCGGCCGGAAGCGCACCTGCTGCCAAGACTGAAGAAAAACCGACTGAAACAGTTGCAACTCCTGCCGCAACGGTTGCAAGTGCTTCTTTGGAAACCACCGATAGCCGCGTAAAAGCATCTCCACTGGCCAAAAAAATTGCCGAAGAAAAAGGCATTGATATCACCAAAGTGCCGGGCTCGGGCGACAATGGCCGCATTGTAAAAAAAGATATTGAAAACTTTAAAGGTGCACCTGCCGCCAAACAACAGGTAATACTGCCATCTGTAGTCGGACAAGAAAGCTACGAAGAGGTGAATGTGTCGCAAATGCGCAAAGCCATTGCACGCAGGCTCACCGAAAGCAAAAACGGAGCGCCTCATTTCTACCTCACCATGAGCATTGTGATGGATAATGCCATTGCGGCCCGCAAAGCCATGAACGAAATAAGCCCAGTAAAAATTTCGATGAATGATATTGTAGTGAAAGCTGTTGCGGCTTCACTGCGCAAGCATCCTGCTGTAAACTCATCATGGCTGGGCGATAAAATACGTTTCAACCACCACATACACGTGGGCGTGGCAGTGGCTATTGATGACGGACTAATTGTGCCGGTTATTAAATTTGCCGACAGCAAAAGCATATCACACATCAGTGCCGAAGTGAAAGAACTGGCTGATAAAGCCAAAAACAAAAAACTACAACCCAGCGAGTTTGAAGGCAATACCTTCACAATATCCAATCTGGGTATGTTTGGCATTGACGAGTTCACGGCCATTATCAATCCGCCCGATGCGTGCATACTGGCAGTAGGTGCGGCTAAAGAAACCGTGGTAGTAGAAAACGGACAAATGAAAGTAGGCAACGTGATGAAAGTAACCCTTAGCTGCGACCACCGTGCGGTGGATGGTGCAGTGGGTTCGGCATTCCTGCAAACCCTGAAAGCTTACCTGGAAAATCCGGTAACGATATTGGTTTAACCCACCTTATAAAATCAGAAAAGTCTGACCAAAAAAGTTGGCCTTTTTTGTTCACCAATGAACAGGATTGGCAATTGATTTGATATAGCTCGCTTTTACGAATATACGTTTTACTTTCTCTAAAATGTCAACTGTATCCTAAAGCACAGCATCAGCGTGCGACCAGCCAATGATGGTTTCATGAGTTCGCTTTTGTACCACATCAATGGTGTTGAATAAATAATGTGAAAACGAGAAGGTATCGTTTAGATTATCGAGGTAGTGCAATGATTTGATAAATTCAGGTTTCACTGTTTCTGAAGATTTCATTTCAATAAGCTTCACATGTTTTCCCTTTTCGATAATCAAATCAATTTCATTTCCGTTGCTGTCGCGCCAAAAATAAAATTGATTTTGCAAGCCATTATTCCGGTAGGCTTTTACTATTTCCAATATCCCGAAATTTTCAAATAAGGCACCTTTAAATGCACTCTTTATTAAATCATTTCCCGTATCAATACCAAGCAGATATGAAGCCAGACCTGTATCGTAAAAATATAGTTTAGGGGTTTTAATCAAACGTTTTGAAAAATTCTGATGCCAGGGCTTTAGCGTAAATACAATATAACTTGCTTCAAGCACTGATAGCCACCTTTGCAAGGTTTTTACTTCTACTCCCAGTTCTTTTGAAATGGCATTGAAATTCAGTAACTGCCCGATACGAAATGCCAGAAATTGAACAAACTTTCTGAAAATCGATAAGTCCTGCACATTCACAAGGGTTCTTACATCCCGCTCAATATATGTTTTTATATAGCTGGGATAATAGTCGGCCGGAGCTATGTCCTTGTCATAAATTCTTGGATAACCTCCGGCTACAATGGCCTCAAAACAGTCTTGTTTGATTACAGATTTCAACTCTTTCTGCGAAAGCGGCAGCAACTCCATCATATATACCCTTCCGGCCAGCGTCTGTGTTATTTTCTCGAGCAACTGAAAATTCTGAGAACCGCTTAAAACATATATGCCCGTTTCATCCGAGGCATCAACCACTTTTTGGATATACGAAAACAGCGAAGGAACCTTTTGAATTTCATCAAAAATCACCTTGCGGTCATAGGCTTTTAAAAAACCCTTTGGATCCGACTCAGCAAAATATGCATCATCCGGATCTTCCAGGCTAACGTAACGGTAATTTTTGAATGCCGTTTTGCAAAGAGTGGTTTTACCGGACTGGCGTGGACCAACTACAGTCACTATCGGAAATTTCTTTGCCATCTCCAGTAATTTGCTTGCTGATTTACGCTTAAACATTCCGCAATTTATGTTAATTTGGAATATTTTTTATGTTATTTTGGAATTTTATTTATGCAGATTTGGAATTTATTTTATGTTAATTTGTAATTTTTACCTGCTTATTTTTACATAATATCTTGTATTTCATAAATTTAAACACTTAAAATACAACTGTATTCTATCCGTTTACGGATACACCTTTTTTAGTTTCTCTACGATTTCAAATACAGCCGGGCAAACAGCCACATTGTTTAGGGTTTCTTTAAAAATAGTATGCATTTTCCGCTGGTTGGTATGCGGATATTCGCGGCAGGCATTGGGCCTTTGTTCATACACACTGCAATAATTATCGGCACCCAGAAAAGGACAAGGTACCGATTGCAGCACATAATCATTGTCTTCGTCTACCCGCAGGAAGCGGGCAATAAATTCAGCCGGCCTGGTGCGAAAATGTGAACTGAGTCGCTCAATATCTTTTTGGGTAAAGAGTGGGCCGGTAGTTTTGCAGCAATTGGCACAGGTTAGGCAATCAATTTTTTCAAAGGCCTCATCGTGCAGTCCATGAAATTGCTGATCCAGATCGCGAGGAGGATTTTTCTTGAGCCTGTCGAAAAACTTTTTGTTTTCGGTACGTTTCTGACCGGCCTTTTTTTTCAGGTCTTCTGCATTCATGGCTTTACAATCAATACAGGAATATTTACGTTATGCCTCACCGTGTCAACCGTTGAGCCAAATACAAAATCTTTAAACGCCTTGTGTCCGTGAGCCTGCATAATGAGCAAATCATATTGACCTTTTTGGATAATGTCTGTAATGGCTTTTGTTGACTTGCCAAAACCCAATATTACATTGGCTGTATATCCCTGTGCAGCTAATTTTTGTTGATAGGCATTGAGTTGTTGCCTATCATAGGAAGTTTCTGCATCCGAAATTTCGGCACCCAGGTGTATAGCACCTGCTGTTTCAACCACATGAATCAAGGTATAAACTCCTTCTTTGCCACCAAGTGATAAAGCTTCACTGATGGTTTTTTCATCTTTATCCGAAAATTCAACCGTCATGGCAATATGCTTGTATGGTCTTGCTTCATACAACACTAAATCAAGGCCATCGGCATGTGGCACCACTTTGCGTGTTGGCGCATCCGCACGAAACATGGGTAAAACAATGATATACACCAATAGCCAGGCAAGGTAAGCAGCAGCGAGTAGCACAAAGATTTTAACCCACAGGTGATGGTTTTGTAGAGTCTCAAACAACCCTGTGATTTCATCAATCACCAGTTTGATATTTAGCGTGATGATAATTGCAGCAACCAACCAAGCAAACACAGTGATAAGTTTTTTAGTAGCAAACTCGCCCATTATTTTTTTACTACTGTTGAAATGAATAAGCGGAACCACTGCAAACCCAAGTTGCATACTTAGCACAACTTGACTCAACACCAGCAAATCGCCCATACTTTGGTCGCCATAAAAATAAATGGCTGCAATGGCAGGCATAATTGCCAACAAGCGGGTAACTGATCTGCGCAACCATGGGCTTACTCGTAGGTTGAGGTAACCTTCCATTACTATTTGTCCGGCAAGCGTACCGGTGATGGTAGAACTTTGACCTGCTGCAATTAGGGCTATGGCAAATAAAGTTGGCGCTAGGTTGCCAAACAGGTTTTGTAAAAGCAAATGTGCATCTTGTATATCACTTACCTGATAAAATCCTTTGTTGTAAAATGCTGCGCCTGCCAAAACCAATATCGCTGCATTTACAAAAAATGCAAGGTTCAAGGCAATGGCAGAATCAATAAAATTAAACTTAATGGCTTTGCGCAACCCTTCTCTATCTCTTGGAAAATTGCGTGTTTGCACCAAAGAAGAATGAAGATATAAATTGTGTGGCATTACCGTTGCTCCAATGATACCAATGGCAATATACAATGCGCCATCACTTAGTGCAGAGGGCACTAGGCCTTTGGAGATAGCAACAATATCGGGCTGCACAATGAGCATTTCCAGAATAAAAGAAACCCCGATAACGGCAACCAAAACCAAAATAAATGCCTCCATTTTGCGAATACCTTTATTGATTAAAAACAATAACAAGAAAGTATCAAATGCCGTGATGATGACACCCCACATCAATGGAAGATTAAATAACAGTTTTAATCCAATGGCCATCCCAATAATTTCAGCTAGGTCGCACGCAATGATGGCGATTTCGGCAAGTACATACAATGAAATATTGGCCCACGGTTTATACTGCTGCCTTGATGCCTGAGCAAGGTCCCAACCTTTAACAATACCCAGCCTGGCTGATAATGTTTGCAGCAGCAATGCCATAATATTACTCATGAGCAACACCCAGATGAGTTTATACCCAAACTGACTGCCACCAGCAATATCGGTAGCCCAGTTTCCCGGATCCATGTAGCCTACACTTACCATGTAAGCCGGACCCAAAAAAGCAAGCAACGTGCGCCAAAATCCTTTTTTATGGGCTGTTTGCACCGTGCCGTTAATTTCCTGCATCGATTTTTCTGACTGTTTCATTATTTGATACGTACCAAAATATTTCGTGCTACTTCTTTACTTAGTTGTAACGATTTATTGTTTAGTTTTATCACCAGCGAGCCATCATACATTTCCTTTTCGGTAAGTTGAAAAATAACACCCAATGACAAATCTAGTTTATCAAGGTATTGAAGAAAAGAGGGTGAATGGTCAACCACACCTGACATGGTGACATTGGCTCCAACTTTGACTTCGGAGAGCACTTGAAAATTACTTACTTTTACTTCTCCGTTTTTTCCGGGTATCACATCACCATGTGGGTCGAATGCGGGAAACCCAAGAAACTCCTCAAGCCTGTCAATAAGTAATGGCGAATCAATATGCTCCAGTTGCTCAGCTATTTCATGTACTTCGTCCCACCCGAAATTTAATTTCTCATGCAAAAATACTTCCCACAATCGGTGTTTGCGAACCACCGATACTGCAATTTTCATCCCTTTATCTGTAAGCATAACGCCTTTATACTTCTCATATTTCAGCATTTTCTTGTCTGATAGTTTCTTCACCATATCCGTAACGGATGCCGCTTTGGTTTGCAGCTTATCAGCAATGGCATTGGTATTGACTGACTCCTGCGATTTCTCCCACAATGCATAAATGGCTTTGAGATAGTTTTCTTCTGCTAATGTATACATGACGCAAAAATAGCTAATTTTTAGACTTGTCTAAATTTATTTTTAGGCTTACACATTACACAGCATTCGGTTTTAAACTTTAAAGTTTTAGATTTGTTATGACATTATGATTCTAAAAAAATTTATTTCCTACATTACATTTTGGAAAAAAGCCGAAAGTGATGACAAAACAAATCTTAACCTAAAGGTTATGCATGGTATCAATAAAATTTCCATTTTGCTTTTTCTGATGGCATTAACTGTAATTGTTGTCAGACTTTTGCGCAGTTAATCCAGGTTGGAATAATATTTGATAGATTCGTAGCACAAATAAACAAACACTTATGATAATTATTTTTATTGTATTCGCCATTTTGAGTATGGTAGTTAGCTACCGATTTAAAAACAAAATTCAGAAATATAGCGAAACACCACTAACCCGCAACTTAAGCGGTTCAGAGATAGCAGAGCAAATGCTGCACGACAACGGCATTATGGATGTGAAAGTTATTTCAACTGAAGGACAATTAACTGACCATTATAACCCTGCCAACAAAACTGTAAACCTGAGTCACGATGTATTTTATGGCAGAAACGCTGCTGCTGCTGCAATTGCAGCTCACGAATGTGGTCATGCGGTGCAACATGCACAAGCTTATTCATTCCTAAAATTTCGTTCAGCCATGGTGCCTGTGCAAAATGCCAGTGCACATGTATTGAACGTAATCATTATGGTGATGATGTTTGGTGGCATGTTTTTGTTCAAAGCATTTCCATTCGAGATTGTATTGTTAACCATCATCGCATGTCAGGCTGTAATTACCCTTTTTAGTGTGATTACACTACCTGTTGAATTTGATGCAAGCAATAGGGCCTTGGCATGGCTTACCACCAATGGCATTGTAATGACAAACGAAAGAGACATGGCGAAAGATGCGTTG
>JBIINH010000142.1:0-6302 GCA_044337585.1 Bacteroidia bacterium | reverse complement strand
GTACGTGAAGTTGCACCTGTGCTTGTTACAGCTACGTTACCTGCAGAAGCTCCTACGTTTGTACCCGGTTGGAAACGAATGAATAATTTAGTAGAAGCAACTGTACCACTAACCGGAGTATATTCTATTGAATCAACCGGTGAAGTGAATGCTGAATCTGCACTTAATTTATATCTAGAATTAGGTCTAACAACTTTTAATACACCAGTTAAGTTAGTACCTGAAACTGTAATAGGGTAAGCCAACGAAGTAGTTTGGGTATCAATTTGCCACTGAGGATATCCTGACGGTGAAGCTGTAATAGATGGACCACCTGTAGCTGTTCCTTCTAATGCTACTTTGATACTATCAACTCCTGCAGTAACTAATGATAATGAAGCGCTATTTGATCCAAATGCAGTTGGGTTATAGCGTACAAATAATTGTGTATTGATTGTAGATGCAGCAGTAATTGATGCTGTAGCACCAAAACCAGAACCTGAAGTTGTAGAAACTTCGTAAGGTGCTGAAACTGCAATTGTAATATTGCTTGAAACAAATCTTCCGAAAACATTAATAGTTTGTTCTGCTGAAGCAACACCTGATGCAGTTGAAAATCTTAATAAAGATTTGTCTACACCAATTACAGGAGATGCAGGAGATGTAGCTGATCCGTTAACTGTAATATTTAGCGGAGTAAAATCAGCAGATTGTGTTGAAGTAATATTCAATATCGCGCTGTTTGATCCAGCATCGCTTCTGTTATATCTAACGAATACAGTATCATTTGCAGAAGGTCCGTTTTTAGTTAAGTTAGTTGCCCAACCTGTGGTGCGGTTAAATGAAATTTGGAAATTTGTACCAACTGTCATGTTAATGTTTCCAACTAGATTTGACGCTCTTACCACAACAAATTGCACAGCACTTGGAGTTCCAACTACTTGGTTGAAAATAGGCAGGGCAGATGGGTTTACAGCGATACTAGGTTGAGGCGTTGTAGGTGTTTTAGGGTGATTAAAGCGGGCTGCATTTACATAAGGACTTGTGCTAGCCAACATATAGTTAACTGTGCTAAAATCAATTTGATTTAAAGCACCACTTGCCGAACCGGTATATGAAGGAGAAACAATTTGAAACTTGGCAATGGTGTTAGCTGTATCATTACCTGGATTAGGAAATGAAATGGGACCACTAAACCACCAAGTTGCTAATAATGCTGTGGTAAATGGGCCTGTACTGGTAGGAGGATTTGTTGATGACCATAATACGTCTGTAGTAATTGCAGAAGCAAGCACATTTCTACGCATAGACATCTCATCATTGATAGCTCTATCCTGTACAGAAGGAGATATACTTACGTTAGGGTGAACCATACGAAAACCTTCTAAATAACCACCGATTAAAGAATTAAATACTGAAGTTGAAACATTTGTTCTTAATTCCAATGCGCGACCAAAACGAGCACGAGCTGTAGTAGAAAGTGAATTTCTATTTTCACCTGCACGAATCGGGCCTAACAATGTTAAGTTAGAAATAATTGGTGCAGTAAGTGGTGTTGGTGCATTTACACCCGGTGTTACCTGACCTGCTGAACCTAAACCTGTGTTGTTATCATGTTCCAATCCGTTCGAAGTACCAGAAGGAGATGTTTCAAAAACAGCTGGATTACGAACTCCAAGTAAGAATTGGCATTTGCCATTATATCCTTCGTCCATATCAAACTCGTCATCAGTACCTGCAAGTGCAATAAGATATTTGTGGTTAGATGCTCCACCGAACCACTCATATGAATCATCGTTAGCATAACTTACTTGTAAGTAATCTGCAGTTGTTCCAAATCCAACTCCGGCAAAAGTGATACCGTTGATTTCTTGGTCTGGTAAAAAGTTATATCCAGCATATTCTACACGTAAATATCTCAAAGCACCAGAATTATCGGCATCGTTATAATTTAGTCCACCGCCATATAGGGCTAATGGATCTGAAGGCAATGCTTCATACTGACGTACTCCATTTTGGGTATTGGTGTGTGCGTTACCAATCATCAAAAGGCCACCCCAGTCACCACGTACACGCGATCCAGCAGCTCTGCCTGAAGTCATAACGATTGGTTGTTGCAACGTTCCTACAGCGTTTAATTTTCCACCTTTAGCAACGATTAACACAAATACGTTATTCACGTTTCCACGAACAACTGTACCTGGTTCAATAGTTAAGGTAGCACCACTCAAAATGTGAACAGTACCCGATACTTCGTACCAATTATTTTTTGTCCATGTTGTGTTTACAGAAATATCACCTGAAACCGATACTTTATTGGCATTGGTTGCAGGGTGAGCTGCTGTTGGCGTCCAACCTGCATCGCCCGGATACACCGTTGTATTTGGAGTGAAGTTTGACCAACCTGCAGTCCAATCTGCGTTGGTATTTGTTGGGTCAGGATTGTAACCGGTTGCGGCTACTTTGGTTGAACCCGTTTGAGGGAATGCACCGATAAATGGTACAGTGTCGAAGAACTGACTGTAAGCGTTCATGCTTAGGGCCAATGCTGCAATTACTGCTGTAGATTTTAATTTCATTGTTGTTGTTGATTTAATAATTAATCAGCAACAAGATTAACGGAGCACATTGAAGGGAATGTTACCTTCTGGTTAAACTTGTGTTACTTGGAAATAAACTTAATGTTAAGAACTAAAAAAAAAGACCGGACTTGCCGATCTTATTTAAAATGGTATTTTATTGATTAAATATATTAGAAAGTATATGACGCTCCTATAGTAAGTGTTCTACCAAATCTGTAATTAAATGCATCGGCATCAGTTCCCTGGTCAAACTTTCCATTTCTATTTAAGTCATGATAAAAAATAAGGTTTTGTGCAAAGATGTCTCCTACAATAAGTTTCACTTGTAATTTTTTGAAAAAGGTTCTATTGATACTTAAATCTGCAACTGTTCTAGGGTTTTCCCAAATGGTTTGGTTTTCACTTGTTCCCACAAAAGCAATTCGTCTTCCAACACGATTCAGGTTAAATGATACATCAACTAATTTGGGGTTTACATAATTTAATCCTAAGTTGAAAACATAAGGTGATTGACCTTGAAGTGGGCGTCTTGATAAACCTGCACCCGAATTAGATAAGTTTACTTGTGACTGAATGAGTGATAAGTTTCCATAAAAAGTAAAATCCTTGAAAACATTCGTGCCTGTAATTTTATCTAATCCTGCTAACAAGATGCGTGTTTCAAATTCAACTCCAAAGTTTTCTGCTGAAGTTGCATTTTGATAACTAAAATTTCTAAACGATGGATTTGGAATGACAATCATCTCCACTGGATTAGTGAACTTTTTGTAAAATGGATTGACGGAGATTGTTTGGCCTGGTGTTGGATAATACTCCCACTTGATGTCAATATTATCGATTGTTGCCCTTACCAGACTTTCATTACCAATGATAATTGAATTATAGTTTACTTCATAAAATGCAAGTGGTGCAAACTCTCTAAACTCTGGACGTGACAGGGTGCGGGCATATCCTACACGTAAATTTTGCTTTTCTGTTAATTCATAAATAGCATTGATAGATGGCAACCAATCCGTTACAGTTTTATCAACGGCAACTTTTTTACCAATTGATTCTGAATTTATTTTTTGGTTAAAGCGCTCAACCCTTACTCCCCAAATAAATCTTAAGCGGTTAGAGACTTTGTTATCAAACATAACAAAACCTGCATCAGTTCTTGAACTTGCTGTGTAGCTATCTGATCCTTGTGTGGTTTCACGTTGAAAAAACAAATCTGTTTGTAAATTCTCATCACTGAAAACTGAGCCTGGCCCCAGAATACCTGCAGAATCAAACTTAGCAGGATCAAGTGCATTGTTATCATAGGTAAACAAGTAATTACGGCCTTCGAATGTTCTTGTTCTTGCTTGATTGAATCCTCCTAATTTCACTTCCGATTTTTTAAGAAAGTTAAATGGAATACTGATTTCATATTTTGCTGATGGAGAGTTTTCATCTAACGTTGAATAAAACCGGCCCGTTTGATTTGGAGTAAAGGAGTTGGCATCCGGGTTAAGTTGCACAATTGAATTTTGATAAATTGTGTCGCCAATAATTTTATCAGCCTGGTAGATCAAACGTTTAAAATCAGGCAATTCGCGTTGAATACTTGAGTAACCAAGCGTGTACTTTATTTTTATTTTTTGACTTGGCAGGAAATGCTCTCCTGATAATTGTGAGGCAAGCATTTTGCTCGACTGATACTGATAAATGTAATCATCGTATTTTTTATTTTCTTGATCAACCAAAGGAGATGCATGGTTTACATAAGAAAAACCTGTTCTTCGTATGGTTTGGTCTTCTCCGTTTTGTGTATATAAATTTTTGAAAGAAAACTTGTTGTTTTTACCTGCCTTCATTGAGAAGTTCAAAACTGCTCCGAGGTTTACATTTCTTCTGTAATTGTCGTATGTGTAGGTTTTATAGTCGGCTGTTCTATAATCAATGGAGCGCTGTTCATCTGCCAATGGTGGCTCATTTACCACAAATGGAGTATATCTATAATTGTTGCTGTATGTAATTCCACCTAAAATACCAAATTCGTTTTTCTCTGTCTTTATTCTTCTAGATGACATTACATTCAAACTGATATTGGGTAAAAAGCTGTTTACTTCAATAGGTTTAAAATTATTATCAAATAATTTGGCTTGGTCTACTAACTCAGCCGATGAGGCTTCTTTTGCTTGTGAGGTAGGTTGTGCACCACTTGGTATGCCACGTGTTCCATTATCATATCCTAACCAATCTGTATTGCTGGTATTCATGCTAGCAAAACCAGATTTAAACGTTGTTAGTGTATGCATTCCAATATTGAATCCTACTATCGTTTGGTTTTCATCGGGTATGTCTTTGGTATTGATTTGTATGAATCCTCCTGCAAAATCACCCGGCATATCAGGAGTTGCAGTTTTTATGATCATCATATTATCAAGTACCGCTGCTGGAATTAAGTCTAATGAAAATGCTTTTCTATCACTTTCTGAACTTGGCAAAGGAGCTCCATTGATAAAAGCCATGTTGTAGCGATCACCTAATCCCCTGACAATTGCAAACTTATTGTCTTGTATGGAAGCACCACTGACACGTTTTATAACATCGGCAGTTGTTCTATCTGGGGTTTTCTTTATCAAATCTGCAGATACACCACTTGATACAGCTACTGCATTTTTTTGCTGTATGAGAACTGAGTTCACTGATTCCTTCCTTACTTGTGTTGAAATAACAACTTCATTTAATTGCTGTGTGCTTTCTTCCAAGTCAACATTATATATGGCTGTTTCTTTTGCTTTTACTTCCACCCCTTTTATCATCTTTTTATTGTATGACACATATGATATAACAAGATTATACGTGCCTGGAGTAAGGTTTTGAATAATGTATTTACCCTCAAAATCAGTAACCGCCCCAAAAGATGTACCCTCAACTTGAACCGAAACGCCTATCAATTCTTCTCCTGATTTTTTATCCGTGATTTTTCCTGCGATTTTCCCTGTGTTTTGAGCAAATGCTAGTTCGGTAAAGGCCGTAAGTAAAAAAAAGATGTTGTAGATGTGTTTGCGCATAGTTCGTAAAAATGATGTGACAAAACTACGCCCGCAAACTTCCTAAATAGTTAAAGTTGCGTTATGCTTATGTTAATCGAACGTATTTTATAAGTTAACTAAATGTTAAGCGTCAGATAAAATAAATGATTGTCAATATCTTAAGAAATAACACCCAACTCCTTACCTACTTTAGCGAATGCCTGTATTGCCTTCTCAATATGGTGAGGTTCATGTGCAGCAGATAATTGCACACGGATTCGGGCGAGGTCTTTTGGCACCACAGGATAAAAGAATCCAATAACGTAAATGCCTTCATCAAGCAATCTATTGGCAAATTCCTGCGAAAGTTTTGCATCGTACAACATTACCGGTACGATGGCACTTTCTCCACCACGCAAATCAAAACCGGCAGACTGCATGCCCGCCTTAAATTGTTTCACATTTGCTTCTAGTTTATCGCGCAATGCTGTACTTTCATTAAGTAATTTAAATACTTCTAGCGAAGCGCCTACAATTGAAGGGGCCAAAGAATTAGAAAACAGATAAGGGCGTGAACGCTGACGCAACAATTCAATAATTTCCCTGTGACCTGTGGTATATCCTCCCATGGCACCTCCAAGTGCTTTTCCCAATGTGCCAGTAATAATATCTACCCTACCCATTACATTACAGAGTTCCGGCACACCACGACCGGTTTTACCAATAAAACCTGCACTGT
>JBIINH010000019.1:0-20510 GCA_044337585.1 Bacteroidia bacterium | reverse complement strand
AAAGAAAAAAACACTGAAGACAAATTTATCTAAACGCATATTTCAACTGAAATACAAACATCCTTGGAGGTCGCATATCTGCAGGCCTTGTCATTTGCTCATGATTGGTTAGGTTATTTACAATAAACATTGCCGATAGCTTTTTAGTAATTTTATATCCCAATCGCACATCAAAAACTATGTCTCCTTGTGGGTTTAGTGCCCTTCCTTTTTCAATATCCATATTTTGATACTGTATATTTAATGGAGAAGTGGGATCAGTAAAAAAGCCATCCATATTTGTCATATAGCTGTTGTATCGCTGACTGACCCCAATTATTACCTTTTTATAAGCTATTTCCATGTCAAATTTAAACAAATGATTGTAGCGGTATTTTAATTGGGTATTTTCAGGATTTTCACTAGTACTTCTATAGCTATATGGTGTATTAATTTCATCTGATGCAAATACATAGTCAGGAGTTAAAGAAACCGGATTTGCGTAAGTGTAACCAACCAGAAGTCTCAACCTAAAATCATCAGTCAATTTTCCATCAGCTCCCAAAGAGACATCCACACCTGATATCCTGGTATTGCCAACATTAAATGCTTTAAAACCGGATGCACCAATCCATGAGTTTGGAATATTGATATTAAATGTATCCCAAATACCATAGGCAAATTCAATCATGTTTTGGTATTCCTGTACAAAATATGCGGCATCAATATATCCCGACCAATTTTCACCTATACGGAATCCTTGTTTCAATCCAAACTCTGAACTCCATCCACGCTCAGCTTGTAATTTTTCATTTGGATAAATATTGACCAAACCAACAGAAGTGGTAATATACCTTTCTGCAATAGTTGGAAACCTAAATCCTTGTCCATATGATGCACGCAAGAAAGTAGTTTTTGTTAATTCAAAACTGGTACCTATCCTAAAGATATTGGCATTATCTGTTGTATTGTCCATTTGGTAGTACTCATAACGCCACCCTGCTGAAATATCGATTCTTTTAAATCGGAGTTCCAATTGAATATAAGGTGCAAAATTTTTCATTGTGTGATTACCTGCATACAATTCCGACACACTTTTTGTAGAAGTATACATTAATCCTGCATTTAATACGCTATTGCGTTTGTCTAAAATACGCTGAAACTGATATTCATAAGAGCGATTTCTAAATTGATTACTTTGATTAACTAAACTGATGGTATTTTCAACTGAATTAATAGAACCATTAACCCTTAGCTTTAAAATATGCTTATTTCTAGCAGTTTGGTAACTGATATGTGGATCAATAGAGGACAGGCGAGCTTGTGTACCTGTTTTATTTGAATCTAAAGAAGTATACCTGCTGGTGTAAGCATCCCACAACAGAAACGAACTGGATATTTGTTGCATAAAATTTGCTGCAATTCCATATCGCAATCCTGTAACTTTTTGATTTCGGTGATTGGCATTTAACGTAAGACGTAGTCTTTGGTCATCTTCACCCAAACGGTATCCTAAATCACTCATAATATTTACAGCTGCAAGAACATCAGTATTGTATATCCGTTCAGAGTGAAAAGCCGATAGCATAGTTTGGCCACGTTGCTTTGTGGTCCAACGCGTCTGTGGATCTGGCAATTTTGCATAAAAACCTTGTTGGAAGGTAATCTGAGACTTGGGCTTTGAGCTAGGTTTTGCGGTTTTAATATTAATCACACCATTTAACGCTGCTGAACCAAATAAAACTGAACTAGCACCTTTTATCACTTCCATCTGTCCAATATTTTCAAGTGGAATAAATTTCCATTGAACTTGACCGGCATCGCCTGTGATATAGGGCATGTCATCTACTAATACCAATACCCTTGAGCCTGCACCGTAGCTCCATCCGCTTCCTGACCTAATATTTACTTGGCCATCAATTGCATTTACAGATGGCAACTGATTCATGATGGCTTCCATGTTTACTACACCTTTATTTTCAATCAAATAAGGCTTGATAATTTCTGTACTCACCGTGGTGCGCTTTATCTCTGTTCTTGTTTTGCCACTTGATACAACCACTTGGTCTAGTTCTTTTGTGCTGGGCTCCATCTTTATCTTCAATTGCTGTGTTCCTGCATAAATTAATTTTACATAGCTCTTAAAACCAATATGTGATATAACTATCTCATAAGATGAATTTTGAAAAGAGCGAAATTTAAAATAACCCTTTTGGTCGCTAAGCACAACAATAAATGTATCAGCATTGTTAATACTAATTGTAGCACCTATTAATGGATCACCAACTTCATCACTAATCCAACCACTTACGGTATGTCGGGAACTCTTTTGTGCGTATACAGAAGTTGAATATAAAAATAATAAACTTAATATTATTTGCGGAAATACCCAACGTATGATAACTTGCTTATGATTCACTCAGACAAATAAAATGATTCTTATGAGAAAAATACTACTGTTGGTTTATTTATTGACATTCATAACAATAGAAATTATAGCACAGCCTTGTGTTCCAATATCAAATTTTCCGGGTACGCAGGGCATAATTCCAGATGCTATTTCACCTGCATATTTGGATACTAACTACACGCAAACTATAAATTACAAAGCACCTTTGGATACAAATGTTGTATTTAATGGGTTGCCAATTGTGTTTAAAATTGACTCACTTCGAATCGTGGATGTGATTGGTTTACCAGATGGCATTACATATACATGCCATAACAATTCCTGTATGGTTAGTGGTGGTGAGATAGGTTGTGCTACCCTTTCAGGAAGGGCAACCCAAGGTGGAGTATTTCCTTTAAAAGTCGTAGTCAAAACCTCTGGCAAAGCAATGATTTTTGTTCCTGTACCTCAAAATACAATTGATACAAATGAAAACTATATCCTTTATGTATTTAATCTAACTGGAAATAAACAAATCATTTCAAACAGAGCCTCAATTTCAGTTTTTCCAAACCCTGCAAGCAACGTGCTGTATATTTCAAATATACCCGGAGAGGGAACACTAATTATAACTGACCTATCAGGTAGAAGTATACTTTCTAAACATTGTGACGCATCTACCCTTTCCGTGGATATACTAGAATGGAACAAGGGGATTTATTTGCTCACATACCAAAATACAATGGGCATCCATCACAGTCGATTTATTAAGAATTGAATTAATTTAGTTAAAATTGGAATATCAATCCCACGTTGATGCCCCACCTTCTTACATTGACGTTATTGAGATACGTTAATCGATGTACTGCTCCAACTGTAATAAACCTTAATATATTTTCAATTCCATATCCAACCTCAATATACGGCTCATTGCCAAATTGATATACCGGAGAAAACAAACGCCCTTCCTCGTCCACACGAGAAAACAATTCTAAATTCTGTTGTGACAAACTGCCATATGCAACTTTTACCAATGCATAATTTCTCCATTTCCAATTTCTAATAATTGGAACTCTATTAAAAAATAATCCTTCGAAATGCTGAGTGTATCGAAATGAATAATATTCATCAGAAGCAAACTCATATAAGTTCATAAGGCTCATGTTTTGTTCATTGTAAAAAATGGTGGAGTTACCACGTGGTATTTCTAGCAAAGGATAAGGCAGGGTACCAAATATTTTTCCCGCAGTAAAGTTCCAATCAGCTGTTCCAAATACTCCTGTATTTAAGTGATGATCAAGATTTATTTGAATTTTATTGAATGAGAAATCACCATTAATCAATCCTTTAAAAGCTTGAGAATAAAGAAATGTAATTGCTGGGTATACAGAACGTTGTAATTTTATTCTATCTGAATTTCGTTGAATCCACACTTCTTTAAAAGCAAATCTTGCTTCAAGGTTTATAGCGGTATAGGTATAAAAACTTCTTGCGTTTTCAGGAGATTCCGGTTGAGTAGGGTCGAGTTGATATGCAAATACAAAATCACCCACTGGTTTGAAATACACATTTTGAAAAACAGCCCTATACGTCCAATTGCGATTGGGTTGGGTAAGAAATATCAATGAATAATCGATAGATTGGTTAAGCCTAGCTTGAGGCGACAAAAAACTTAATGTAGTAAACAAGTTACTCATATTGGTAGTATGCAATTGGTTTGCACTTACATTGTTTATACCAATTATTTCATAATCATCTTTCATCCAAACACCAATAGTTGTCCACTTTTTGTGATTCAAAACTCGGTCTACTCCAAATCCGTATTTCCATTTATCATCATAAAATCCATAAGCCAAATAAGTTTTTACAAACCAATTTTTTGAAAATGAATTATTGGTTCGAAAACCTATACGCATTCGCCAATGCTCCACTTCGTTATAGCCTACCAATAGAATATTAGGTCCAATATCTATTTTACCTGTTTTGTAATACCCTTCGGCAAACATTTGAATAACGGTTAGGTAACTTTTCACAACAGGCACTTTCTTTACCGAATCTATCATATTAATCATCTGTTTTTCGGTTACTGAAAATGGCTCTGTTCTAATTTGGTTCCAATAGGTGCTGTCGTGATCCAACATATCTGTATCCTTCACTACCAATCCATCAAAAAATTGACTATGCATGCGATTATTAACGTTAAAGTTATTGTTCGACCGATACATCTTTACAATAAATCCGCTTACATTATCGGTAGGTTCTGCTAAGTCTAAAATTAAACGGGATTTTTGTACAGCCCAAGCAACAGTATCAATTCTTACCATCTCTTGCTGTATTTTCAATCTATCCAAAAAGTTGATATTAGCTGATTCAGACAATTCAAGATCTAGCCGTTTAATAGCATATGAAGAATCAGCAATCCAAATGGTGCCAACAAAACCTAAATCTTCCGGTCGCTTTAATCGAAGTTTTATTTGGTAGCATTTTGTTCCATCAATATCAATTGAATCAATTAGTGTGTACTTGTAATAATTGTTCCATCCATCTGCAATGGGCGATAAAAAATCTTTGGATAGAAACCGAACCCAATTCCGGTTAAAATCAAATTCAAACAAACTCGGCCCAAGGATATCAAGCATATAGCTACCTTGCTCTGTCAAAAATCCATTGATATCGCTGGCTTTTATGATCTCTTTGACTTGATAGGGATTATTATTTATATAGTAATGTGAATATACCTCACTAACATAAATTGGAAGAATATATTTCCCTTCATCATTTTTAATTTGGTTTGTGGTATCAAATAAATCTTTAATAGGTCGAAAAACTTTTCGATTTTTCATTTTCTCAGAAATATTATCCATAGATGCATCTACCTTGGTGTATACATCATAATCTAAATTGGGTAGGTTGAGTGCATTGTTGGTATACTTGTTTTCAGATGCTTTTCTAATAATACGCCAAGCAGGATTCTCACCTGCAAATATGACCACCTCATCCATCTGTTTACCAACAGGCTCAAGCTCTGCATTGATGGTTTGGATTTGACCATGTTGTACAAATTTGATTGATGTTTTGTATCCCACATAACTCAAAACCAAACTATCAGAAGGAGTATTAGTTTTTAGGTAAAAATTGCCTTCGAAATCCGTATAGGTACCAATTTGCGTTCCTTTAAAAAATACACTTACAAATGGGAGGTATTCTGACTTACCTTTCTCTGAAACCTTTCCACGAACAATTGTTGTTTGTGCAGTCGTAATGGTATTATACATCAAATAAAAAAATGTAAGAATAATAATTTGACGTAAGGCTTTACAGGAAAACATTGTTTGCAAAATGAAGTAAAAATCCAAAAAAACAAACCCCTTTTGAGGTTGTTATTTTATTATTAATAAGTTTGTAGCTCATATCAATTATTGGTTGATATTGGACAGCAACATGTTAAGGTGAAAACATCCATAAAGAAATAAATACATTTACCATAAACCTGAGAATAATCATATCAAAAAACAATAGATGCACACAAACAACCTCAAACAAATTATAAGTGGGTTGCCTGATAATCCGGGTATCTATAAATATTTCGATGTAAACGGCACACTCATCTACATTGGAAAAGCCAAAAATTTAAAAAAAAGAGTTGGCTCGTACTTTACCAAATCATTTGATAACCATAAAACTGCTGTACTTGTTAGTAAAATCAATGATATTCAATTCACCATAGTTGATTCCGAAATTGATGCGTTATTACTAGAAAACTCGTTGATAAAAAAGTTTCAACCCAAGTTTAATATCAACTTAAAAGATGATAAGACATACCCATATTTATGTATTAAAAACGAATCATTCCCAAGAATTTTTCCAACTCGCAAACCCATAAAAGATGGCTCAGAATACTTTGGACCCTATGCATCTGTAAGCATGATGAGGGCAATTGTGGATGTGATCAAAAGCATTTACCCTATTCGTACTTGCAACCTTGCATTAACAAAACACAATATTGAAATACAAAAATTTAAATCATGCCTTGAATACCAAATTGGAAATTGTAAAGCACCTTGTGTAGGGCTTCAAAAACTTGATGATTATAATGAAAGCATTCAATCCATTAGAAGTATACTAAAAGGAAATATTACTCCCGTAAAACAAAACTTGAAGAAAAACATGGAATTAGCTTCAACTTCTATGAAATATGAAATTGCAGCTGCCTATAAAAAAAAATTGGATTTATTAGAAAATTATCAGAGCAAGTCAACCATCGTCAATGGATTAACAGATGATGTCGATGTGTTCTCGATTACTACTGATGATAAATTTGGCTTTGTAAATTATTTGAAAGTAGCCAATGGTATGATTGTACAAACCCAAACGTTTGAATTAAAAAAGAAACTTGATGAAACAGATACTGAACTTCTGGAATTTGCCATAGCTGAAGTGCGCGAGAACTATGGCAGTAAATCAACCGAAGTAATCGTCCCATTTGATATCGATATCGAAGACAAAAAAATTACCTTTACGGTTCCCAAATCGGGAGAAAAGAGAAAGCTACTAGAACTATCAATAAAAAATGCACTGTACTACCGCAAAGAAAAACTTTCACAGTATGAGCAGTTAAATCCAGAGTTAAAAACAGAGCGTATTTTAAAACAAATTAAAAAAGATTTACGACTTACTACACTTCCACACCGTATTGAGTGTTTTGACAATTCAAACATTCAGGGTACGCATCCTGTTTCGGCATGTGTGGTTTTTAAAGATGCCAAACCCAGCAAAAAAGATTACCGTCATTTCAATGTAAAAACAGTTGAGGGCCCAAATGATTTTGATACTATGCGTGAAGTAGTATTTAGAAGATATAAACGCATGTTAGAAGAGAACGAACCACTGCCAGACTTAATTGTGATTGACGGTGGAAAAGGGCAATTAAGTTCAGCCGTTGAAAGCATACAAGCCCTAGGCTTATATGGAAAAATTCCTGTACTTGGTATAGCAAAGCGGTTGGAAGAACTCTATTTCCCAGGAGACGAACTTCCTTTGTATATTGACAAAAAATCAGAAACATTAAAAATCATTCAGCAAATTAGAGATGAAGCACATCGTTTTGGTATAACACACCACCGCAACCGAAGAAGTAAGTCTGCTTTGCAATCTGAGTTGATAAATATTCCGGGTGTAGGCGAGGCCACCATGAAAAAATTATTATTGAATCTAAAATCGGTAAAAAATATAAAAGAGGCTGATATTAATACCCTTAATCTGATTGTTGGCAACAGCAAAGCACAGATTATAAAAAAATATTTTGATGGGTTGATGAACTGAGCTACATTTGAATAAAATAACAAAACAAACAAACAAATGAAAAAAATATTACTAGGATTATTTTCCATTGCAACTCTTACCACATTTGCCCAAACTGGTAAATTGCGCATACGTATTTCAGAACCTGCTGGCGGTACAACTATCAATGCTGGCGTACCTGTTGATTTCAAAATCTGGATTGTAAACCTAACAACAGCAGAAACATTTACAGGTGGGAATGTAGTAGCTACAGCTCTAGGTTCAATAAACGGAAGCGCATTTACTCCATTAACCCAACCTGCATTACTAACAGGTGTAAATATTGCGCCTGGTGATTCTCAAGAATTCACTCGTCAATATACAATCAATTTTAATGGTACAATTAACAATGCGCCTATTTGTATTGCTGGTTATTATGTAGTTGGTACAACTGCAACCATCAATTCTGTTTCTTGCTCGTTGTACAATTTATTCAATAACCTTACTGAAGCAGAAATTGCTTCTAGTAGCTTAAAAGTTTACCCTAACCCTGCAAAAGATGTATTGAATATCGAGTTGAATTACAAAAAAGGATTTGTTATAAATATTTTTGATGTAACCGGTAAATTGGTTGAAACAATCAACGGTTCTGAAGGAATCAACCAAATCAATGTAGCTGAATTCAAAAAGGGATTTTACATATATGACATAAGAACTTCTGAAAATGAAGTGATTAAAAACGGTAAATTTAACGTTAGTCATTAATTTCAACCAAATCAATAGTTAAAAGTCTCCTGTTCTGTTTGAGCAGGAGGCTTTTTATTTTTTATTTGTCCGTTACAGCACGAGACCTTAATATTGCAATCTAAAATTTAACAAATACAGTCATGGGAAAAGGAGATTTACGTTCTAAATTAGGAAAACTAAAAAACGGTTCATTTGGTCGCTTAAGAAGCAAAAGAACACTCAAAGCAAAGAACAGCACAATTGCTGTTACACCTTCAGCAAAGAAGTAATTGCGAAAGCATTTTATTATTACATACAACTAAATTGTATCTAGTTCGGTGGTGGTCCCGAGGATTCGGGAGGTAGATAAGCCAAAGTAAAACTAAAACAACCGCGCTGCGGTGGTGGTCCCGATAGCTATCGGGATGGTAGACACGCCACTCAGCTCAATATAATACAACCGCGCTGCGGTGGTGGAATTGGTAGACACGCCATCTTGAGGGGGTGGTGCCTTTTTGGTGTAAGAGTTCGAGTCTCTTCCGCAGCACAAGAAGTCCTGATTATGTCAGGATTTTTTTTGCTAAAAATCTTTAAATTGCTTGTTTATAATATAAACACACTTCTAAATTATTAGCGTATGAAAATGAAATATCTGCTTGTATTGTTAGTCATTGGCTTTATTTCCAATTCATTTACACCTTCAGGAAATTTTCAAGATGGCTACTTTAAGAAGGGTGAATTGATTTCTTTCACTCATGATGTAAATTCTGATGACAAATTCTATAACGCATATGTCAAAAGAGGTGCATTTGATGGAACACGTTTTTATTTAGAGATTGATAGTAATAAAAATTATCTACTTAGTAAACTTAGACCGGCAATGGGTGATAAACAAGATGAATTAATGCTTGTAGGATGTAATGGAACCGCTATGTATGACGGCAATAACATGGCGATAGAATTGCAAAACAGCGAAAAGAAGTATTTTATGGTTGACATCAATACAAGAGCAATTACCAAACTTAATTATGGGCCTAAACGGATATTCCTCGAATCGCAGGATCTGAAAGGAAATAAGGCTACATTTTACAGTCCTGAAAAAACAAATGAAAGCATCACCCTAAGTATTTCGATCTTGGCATTACCCATCAATGTAACAAAAAAGGCGCTATACGCTGCTCAACACGATTCCAAGACAATAGCTCACTTCAAAAGCATCATTATTGAATGTGAGGATAATGAAAAAATTACCTTTCCTAGTGGTTGTTACATGCTATGTGCAGGCAATTCATTTACCCTGAAATAGACTTTATATCAACTTTTCAGGGTTATATCTTTCTTTAGAATATTGTGACGCAAACCATAACTTAATTTTATCTTTGTGAGTCAGATGAATTTCAAACTTACCTCACAATATGTACCTGCCGGTGATCAGCCAACTGCTATTAATTCTTTAATTGAAGGTGTAAAAAGAGGTGACAATGCACAGGTATTATTAGGTGTTACAGGTTCGGGAAAAACATTTACCATTGCCAACCTTATACAGCAAACCCAAAGACCAACATTAATTATCAGCCACAACAAAACTCTGGTTGCTCAGTTATACGGTGAGTTTAAGCAGTTTTTTCCCGAAAATGCCGTGGAGTATTTTGTTTCTTATTACGATTACTATCAGCCCGAAGCATATATCCCAACATCAAATACCTACATTGAAAAAGACCTTAATATTAATGATGAGATAGAGAAAATGCGACTTAAAACAACCTCTTCTCTGCTATCTGGGCGCAGGGATGTTATTGTGGTTGCCTCTGTGAGTTGCATATATGGTGCCGGTAATCCAAAAGATTATGAAAGCAGTATTATCAGATTGCACAAGGGACAAAAACTATCCCGCAACAGTTTATTATTTGCCTTAGTAGATTCACTTTATTCCAGAACCACAGCCGATTTCAAACGAGGTAATTTTCGAGTGAAGGGAGATGTGGTGGATGTGTTTTTAGCATATGCAGATTTTGCAGTCCGCATTGTTTTTTTCGGAAATGAAATTGAATCGCTTGATTTAATTGACCCGGTAAGCGGACGAAAAATGGAAACTATAAATGATGTGGCCATCTTTCCTGCCAATATTTATGTGACACCGAAAGACCAATTAAATCAAGCAATTAGAGACATACAGGATGATTTGGTTGCACAAATTGAATATTTCAAGTCATTGGGCAAATTTTTGGAAGCAAAACGATTAGAAGAGCGAACCAATTTTGATATGGAAATGATGAGGGAGCTCGGCTATTGTAATGGCATCGAAAACTACTCGAGATATATGGACAGACGAAAAGCTGGTGAAAGACCATTTTGCCTCATAGATTATTTTCCCAAAGATTCACTTTTGATTATTGATGAGAGCCATGTTACGATTCCGCAAGTTCGAGCAATGTATGGCGGGGATAGGTCGAGAAAAGAAAACCTCGTTGAATATGGCTTTCGTTTACCTTCAGCATTAGACAACAGACCGCTAAAGTTTAATGAGTTTGAAGAAATGACTGGCCAGACCATTTATGTAAGTGCTACCCCAGCAGAATATGAGATACGCCAATCAGAAGGTGTTGTTGTAGAGCAAATTATTAGACCCACAGGTCTCCTTGACCCCCCAATTGAAATTAGGCCGTGTATACATCAGGTTGACGACTTGATGGATGAAATTGATAAAGTAGTAAAACAAGGTGATCGGGTATTGGTAACAACACTCACCAAACGCATGGCTGAGGAGCTCACAAAATACTTGGCCAAACTCAATATCAAATCTAGGTATATACACAGCGAAGTAAAAACATTGGACCGTGTAGAAATTTTAAGAGATTTGCGCTTAGGCAAATTTGATGTACTTGTTGGCGTAAACTTGTTGCGTGAAGGACTGGATTTACCTGAAGTAGCATTGGTTGCCATTATGGATGCTGACAAGGAAGGATTTTTACGCAGCGAAAGTTCCCTTACCCAAACCATTGGGCGCGCAGCAAGGAATGAAAGAGGAAGGGTTATCATGTATGCCGATAAAATTACTGATAGCATGCAAAAAACTATTGATGATAATTTACGCAAACGCGAAAAACAAATTTCATATAATATTCAGCATGGCATCACCCCAAAAACAATCATAAAATCAATTGATGATATTATGAAACAAACATCTGTTGCAGATGCCAAACAGGGTGCCGAAACACAATACTATGTAGAGCCTGATGAATTCTTAATTGCAGCTGATCCGGTTACTGAAAATATGAGTAAACCGCAACTTGAAAAACTGATTGCAGAAACTGAAAAGCAAATGATGAAAGCGGCCAGAGAAATGGAATTTATGGAAGCAGCCCGCCTTCGGGACGAAGTGTTTGAACTGAAAAAGAAATTGGAAGAAGTTTAGGATCTGGGTTACAGGTGTCGGGAGTCGGGTGTGAGTTGTCCGAATTTTGGTTAATATCTGATGCAACCTAATTAAAAACAATCGTGTAATCTTAATTCTTGAATCTCAATTCAAGATCTCTCATTAAGGAATATTCATGTATTTATGTACCTGTAGTGAAATTTTCCATTGCGGATGTGATTTCACATAATCAACCATGAGCGGAAGCACTTCGGCTGATTTGTCCCACTCGGGTTGCAGGTACAGTTTACAATCAGAAGCTACTAATACAGTATGCTTTTCGGCCCAGTCGAAATCTGATTTATTAAATACCACAACTTTTAGTTCATCTGCTTTTGCCACTACCTCCGGCAAGGGTGCTTTAAATTTTTTAGGCGAAACACATATCCAATCCCACGTACCTGATAGTGGTGATGAACCTGAAGTTTCAATATTGGTTTTAATTCCTTTTTGTTTAAATGCAGCTGTTAGTTCATCCAGGTTATGCAGCAAAGGTTCACCGCCTGTAATCACCGCCAATTTTGCACCTGCATTCGTAACACAACTAACGATTTCATCTATCGTCATTTTCGGATGTGCATCCATATCCCAGCTTTCTTTCACATCGCACCAAACGCAGCCCACATCGCAACCACCAAGCCTGATAAAATAAGCTGCCGTTCCCTGGTAATATCCCTCACCTTGTATGGTGTAGAAATGTTCCATCACCGGAAGTTCTAAGTTGTGAGTTATGAGTTGTGAGTTAGTATTGACTTGCATCTCTTTCTTCTTTCTTCTTTTTATCTAACTTCCTTTTACAGCGTTAAGCGTATTTAACAATAAAGCAATCCTGGTCATAGGTCCTACACCACCAGGTACGGGTGTTATCCATGAGGCTTTGGCGGCACATTCTTCAAAAGCCACATCGCCTTTCAGTGCATAGCCCGATTTTTTTGTGCTGTCCTCTACCCTAGTAATGCCCACATCGATGATGATAGCGCCTTCTTTAATCATGTCTGCTTTTAGAAATTCAGGTTTGCCCAATGCGGCAATTACAATATCTGCTTTTTGGGTAAATGCATTTAGGTCCTTTGTTTTACTGTGGCAAACGGTAACTGTACAGTTTTTTTGCAACATCAATGCGCTCATTGGTTTACCAACAATATCACTACGGCCAATTACAACACAATGCATTCCTGAGGTATCAATTTGATAATGTTCAAGTAATTTGATGATGCCAAAGGGTGTTGCAGGTAGGTAACAAGGCAATCCTTTAAACATGAGACCCACATTCATTGGATGAAAACCGTCAACATCTTTTTTCCACGAAATGGTTTCGGTTACTTTCTTTTCATTGATATGCTTAGGCAAAGGCAATTGCACAATTAGTCCGTCAATTGCAGGGTTATTATTAATTTTTTCAACTTCAGCCAATAATTCATGCTCAGTGATAGTCTCATCAAAACGTAAAACAGTTGAGTCAAAACCAACTTCTTGGCAATCTTTTTCCTTTGCTGCCACATACGTGATACTTGCACCATCACCACCTACTAGTATTGCTGCCAAATGTGGCACTTTTTTACCCACTGTTTTCAATCCTGCCACCTCAGCTTTAATCTCTTCCCGGAGAGCCTTTGATACTTCGTTTCCGTTAAGGATGTTCATTTTTGCGGTATTAGTGTAGGTAAGTGCATAAAACCGTAATTATGCAATAAAAAATATACAACTACTATCAATAGTAGCAATACTAATAAGTATGGCCAAAGCGGCTTCTTCTTTTTCATGAATGGATCATTCAAATTTATTTTGGAACCGTAAGGTAAAGAGGCCAAATGGGTAAGCGTATTACCAAATGCAATATTAACAGAGGCCCTTGCATTAATGGCCCAACCATTTGCATTTAGAATAGGTGCTAGATTTCGCTTACGCAATTTCACGTATGCCATAATCATTGCAGGACCAGAAATGGCTAGCATAATTCCGGCAATAGCAAGGGGCATTTGCCACCATTTAAGTGATATAAAACCAGTGAGTATAGAAGCAATAGCTGTACCTATAGCCCCTAACGCCAAACTAATGGCTGCAAAAATTCCGACAAATTTTCCAATATCAAATGGTGTGGGACTGGCTGCGGGCGCTGCTTTAGGAGCATCCACTGTAGTAGCTAATTTATCAGCTTCTGCCGGTAATGAACCTACTTTGGCTTGCGCTTCTTGCTCAAACTTACTGTCTTTTTCCGCTGCAAATTTATTTACTTGGGTTTCGATAAAACGTGATACTTTTCGGTAGGGTGACCAAAATGCCTGTCGAATACTGATTGGGTTATCAATAATTTTGATAACAGTTGCATCCCAATCCATTCCATTTTTATCGTAAAAAATGGCATTCATTCCTACATACAAATTATCTACATCACCATTAGTAAGTCCAACTACAATTAGCATTTTTTCGCCACTAGTTTTCGAAACACAGTCACAATACAACAAAAACATACCACTAAAAGAAGCCAAAGCATTGTGCTTTGTCATATCGTTTACTTTAATACATAACAAGCAACTTCTTTGGTCTATATACAATGTACCTGCTAGAAATGTGGGATTACCACCTGCATAAAAATCATAAAATGTTACAAAATTCTTGATTAGTCTGTACACATCTCTATAATAACGAACCAACTGATCAACCAAAATAATGCTATTTGATTCGTTTTCGAGGGCTAGGTCTTTTTCAATGAGTTCCTCAATTTGCCCTTTGGCATTTCCAGCAATCAACTCTTTAATTCGGGTATATCCCAATTGCTCAACTTTTGTAATCGGTTTTTCGCTTTGCCATGCAATATATGGAGCAAATGATTGTTCTATTTCGCGCCATTGTGATTCATTTAATTCAGTTGAATGAGGGTATTTTGTATCAACTGCCAAGGACTTAAAATTATGGATTGCTTGCTCCCACACCGGATTAAGACCAACCACTAGGCTCAATGGTTTACCTTGAGCAATTTTGGCTAGTGGGTAAGTAGCAACCTCATCAATGGATGCGGAAATATCTTTAATAGTCAATGCCTCGATGCGTGCAGTAAGTGTATTTAAAATATCGGAAGTTGAGGGATCGAAAGATGCCAAACGACAACGTAAAAAATAATCATCCACTTTGGGTTTGATTAACGAATAAATAGAAAATACTTCCTCGGATTTTACCCCAAATGGCAGTGTAATTTCGGGTTGTATTTCTGCTTTCGCAAACCAGGTGAGATAGGTTTCGCATTGATTGATAAACTCGTCAATAATTTCTTTATTGATTCCCTTTTCACCGCTTCTGTCATCTGCTTCTCCTATACATTGCATGATATCTGCAATTAGCAATTTGATTAATTCATTATCAGTAGAAAGTGTAGTGATAACACCATCTCCATTGAAGGCAGTTCCTGTAAAAATACGATGTGTATCAGCTGTATCTTCATTAGAAATAAACTCTTCTTCCGGCTTATTCAGGTTGCGTAAAATGATTTTTGCTGAAGCGTGTAACTTTTTTCCTTCCTCATTATCTGTATTGATGGAAGTCAACGGAAGTGTTTCGCGTTGAGAAAGTAACTCATCCGGATTCCTAATTACAGATGTAATCCAATCGATTGCAGCCAATACTTCAGGAACTCGCAATTGTCCATCTTTATCAAGGTCCATTAACTCAAGTGTACGTGGGTCAATTTCAAGGCCCTTTACCGGACAACTTAAGGCAGTCCAAAGTTTTTGATCTAATTGATGAAGGTTAATTAGGTCGGCACCCGTATCGAGATTGACACGTTTGACACCACCAACTGTAGAAAAGTTCCAAATATGTTTTGCCATAATCACTTAAAATTTAGTTCGCTAAAGTATAGATTTTGTGGAGAATAAAATAAAAAAGCCGACAAATATAAAGGTATGCTGTCGGCTTTTTTATTTGAGTAGAATGTTACTCAATCCAATTTCAATACTGCCATGAAGGCGCTTTGCGGAATTTCGACACTACCCACCTGGCGCATGCGTTTCTTTCCTTCTTTTTGCTTTTCAAGCAACTTACGCTTACGCGAAATATCACCTCCGTAACATTTGGCAGTTACATCCTTGCGCAGAGCTTTAATGGTTTCACGAGCTATAACTTTGGCACCAATTGAAGCTTGCACAGGTATTTCAAATTGGTGGCGTGGTATCAGTTCTTTCAGTTTTTCGCAAATCTTTTTACCCCAGTCGTATGCTCGATCACGGTGAATAATAGCCGATAAGGCATCAACATTGTCTTTATTCAATAAAATATCCAGCTTTACCAATTCACTCTCTACATATCCAATTGGATGATAATCAAACGAGGCATATCCTTTCGAAATGGTTTTCAGTTTATCGAAAAAGTCAAAAACCACTTCGGCCAATGGCATATCAAACTTCATCTCTACACGGTCGGCAGTGAGGTAAACCTGATTCTTTAAAATTCCACGTTTGCCCAAACATAAGGTCATAATTGGTCCTACAAACTCAGATCGGGTAATGATTGTTGCAGCAATAAACGGCTCCTCCACATGTTCAATATAATTTTGTTCAGGTAAATCACTTGGGTTATTTACGACAATCATATCGCCCTTATTGGTATAACAGTGATAAGATACGTTGGGAACGGTAGTGATAACTGTCATGTTAAATTCACGCTCCAATCGCTCTTGAATAATCTCCATATGCAACATGCCTAAAAATCCGCAACGGAAACCAAATCCAAGTGCGGCAGAACTCTCAGGCTCAAAAGTGAGTGAAGCATCGTTCAACTGTAGCTTATACATGCTTTCGCGTAGTTCTTCAAAATCTTCCGTATCAACCGGATAAATCCCTGCAAATACCATTGGTTTTACGTCTTCAAATCCTTTAACACCTTCGCCACAAGGATAGTCTACGTGTGTTAACGTGTCCCCTACCTTTACTTCACGTGCTTCTTTAATACCTGAAATAATGTAACCAACGTCTCCGGCAAACACTTCGTTTCTGGGTTCCATTTTTAATCGAAGAACTCCGACTTCATCGGCAAAATACTCTTTTCCTGTGGCCAAAAATTTTACTCGATCACCTTTTTTTATAGAACCATCGTACACCCTGAAGTATGCGATAATTCCCCGAAATGAATTGAATACGGAGTCAAAAATCAATGCTTTTAATGGAGCCTTTTCTACTCCTTTGGGAGCTGGTACACGTTCAACTATAGCATGTAATATATCATGTACACCTTCGCCTGTTTTGCCACTGGCCTTAAGTATTTCTTCAGGTTTGCAGCCAATTAAATCAATAATCTGTTCGGCAACTTCATCAGGCATGGCGTGTGGCAAATCAATTTTATTAAGTATCGGGATAATTTCCAAACCTTGTTCTATTGCGAGATATAAATTTGAAATAGTTTGCGCTTGTATACCCTGCGATGAATCTACAATGAGCAATGCACCATCGCATGCTGCAATTGAACGTGATACTTCATATGAAAAGTCTACGTGCCCAGGTGTATCAATTAGGTTTAGTACATATTTGTCGCCCTTGTAAACATAATCCATTTGTATCGCATGACTTTTAATCGTGATGCCTCTCTCTTTTTCAAGATCCATGTCATCAAGTACCTGCGCTTCCATATCGCGCTTACTGATTGTTTGTGTGTATTCCAATAAACGGTCGGCAAGGGTGCTTTTCCCGTGGTCGATATGTGCGATAATGCAAAAATTGCGGATATTCTTCATGTAATGTTGTAAACTCCTAAGTTGTATAAAAGTTTGCAAAAATAGGTGTTTAGAATGGCTTTTCAGGGAAAATATTTTAAAGCCTAATTCTCTCATTTATAACCTAACAAAAGCTAAATACTACTGAAAAAAACTTAAAAACATGATAATTGTGCAACAAAAAGAATCTTAGTTTGCGCCATGTGTTATTTTATGCATTCTGGAACCAAACCTGCAAAAGCTTATGCTGAAAAGCGTACCGATGACAAAACAACGCAGCATGGTATAGAGTCGAAACTGAACATGATTTATGATAACTATGCCAACAATTATTGTGTAAATGCATTTTCACATCCCAATTTGCTGGTATTTACTTCTGAAAATCCCTATGAACCTCAAACCATGCGCTGGGGATTAATTCCACATTGGACCAAAAATGAACATCAAGCTGCTATTATTCAAAATCAGACTTTGAATGCACGTATTGAATCCATTTTTGAAAAACCGGCTTTCAGGCATGCTGCAAAAACAGAGCGCTGCCTCATTTATGCTGATGGATTTTTTGAATTTCATCATTTTGCCAAACAAACCTTTCCGCACTATATTCATGCTACTAACAACGAACCAATAATTATTGCCGGTTTGTATGAAAATTGGATAAATGAAATCACTGGTGAGGTATTTAAAACGACAACATTGGTAACAACTGTTGGCAATGAAATGATGAAAATTATTCATAACAATCCGAAAGCTAACGAACCAAGAATGCCTCTTATACTAAATGAGCATTCACAGGATATCTGGCTGGATTTAAAGATAGAAAAAGCTGATATTGATTTTTTGTCGCAACCCGTTGAAAATAATTTTCTCACCGCTTATACGGTTTTTAAAATCAATGGAAATAATGCAATAGGCAATATAGCAGATGCCATAAAACCTTATCATTACCCTCAACTTGACCAAAAACTATTTTAGCAATTCAAGGGCATTGCGGTGCAGCTTTACTCTTCCTTTCTGTTCTAGTTGTTTTAATAATCGCGATATAACAACCCGAGACGAATTCAAATCATTGGCAATTTGTTCGTGCGTTAGTGGCAACAAAGATGTGTTAAATGCATTTTTTTGTTTTACCAGATAATATTCCAAACGCTCATCTAATGCATTAAATGCTACACTCTTTAGGGTATCCAACAATTCTTGAAAACGAGAGCGGTAATTCTCAATCACAAACTTGTACCAAGTTTTGTATCTCGACATCATTTCACCCATCATTTCTATAGGTAGTGAAATAATTTCGCTATCTTCAATCGCATAAGCTTCTACATCACTTTTTTGACTACCAGAAGCACAAATCATACTCATTGCACAAGCTTGTCCTGGCTCTAGATAATACATAAAAAACTCTGCTCCATCTTCACCTTCAGTAAATAATTTTATATGTCCGCTTGCAACGAGCATTGTTGAGCGCATTGGTTCACCCGACCTAATAAGCATCTCATTGGCTTTATATTTCTTTAAAGTACCATTCTTTGCAATAATCTCATTTAATTCCGGCTCAAATTGAGGGAAACTGTTCTCCAGTAATACGCTGATTCTTGATGATTCCATAATCCAAAATTACTAATCAGTATCTTCTGATTGGGTTACACTAATGAGTTCATTATCCAACATGTAAAACCTAAAAATGGTTTTATTGGAAAAATTGGAATAACGGTTATATACATTACCGTATTGCCAAATAATGATATCATTATATTTTGATAATTTGAAGGTAGAGTCAGGCGCCCCTAATACATATTTCACTTGCTTGGATGTGTACATAACTACCTCTGATGATTGCTGAAAATAAGAATATACTTTCAGGTAATTCATGACCAATTGGTTGCGACTAAAAACGGATTGTTTGGGGTTGGTTTTCAACTCCAATTCTATAGAGTCTTTGAATATTTTAAGCTGTGTCAATTCATTTGCAGAGGGCAATCTTTTTTCAGCTTTGCTCTGAGCAAAAGCATATAATGGAAAAATCAGGAGGCTATATAAAATTGTTTTATTCAACATGTAGCAATAATCCTTTTAGGTATTCGCCTTCGGGATGGTAAATATTTATAGGATGGTCCTGAGGCTGTGTTAGCTGTTGCAATATACGAATATTTCTGCGGGCATCTGATGCAGCACCAAATATCACCTTACGAAATAAATCTTTATCCATATGTTGCGAACACGAAAATGTGAAAATCAATCCTCCTGGTTTTATTCTTTGAAATGCTGTAAGGTTTAAATTTTTATACCCTCTAGTAGCATTAGGTAATGCCCTTGCATTTTTTGCAAATGCAGGAGGATCCAATATTATAATATCGTAATCTTCGGTTGATTGTTTCATAAAATCGAAGACATCCATTACATAACTTTTATGCCTGTCTTGATAACCATTGATAGCTACATTGTTTTCGCATAATTGGATAGCCTCCTTAGAACTGTCGACAGAGTGAACAAGTGCTGCACCAGCTCGCAATGCGTATATAGAAAATCCACCTGAATAGCTGAATGTATTGAGTATTTTTTTTCCTTTGCTCATTTCGCCAAGCAGTTTTCGATTTTCGCGTTGGTCAATAAAAAAACCAGTTTTTTGTCCGGTTTCTACATCTACTTGAAATTGAATCCCATATTCGTTAACCACAACAGGCATAGCCTGTGCATCGCCAACCCAACCTGAGGCTTCAACCATCTCAAGCCTTTGAGAACTCTGCTTGGTTTTAAGGTAAATAAATTTAAATCCACATTCATTCAATGCGTTGAAAATATGCTCTTTAATCCGTTCTGTGCCCCTTATCAGCAGTTGCACTACAGCAACATTTGCATAAATATCAATAATTACTCCAGGAAAAAAGTCGCCCTCGGCATGTACTAAGCGAAATGTATTTGTGTGGCTTTGATCAAGCAATTCTTTTCTTAAGTCATAGGCTAATTTAATTTTCCTTGACCAGTATGTCGAAGTAATGATTAATGGCTGATTTGTAAAT
>JBIINH010000141.1:0-6330 GCA_044337585.1 Bacteroidia bacterium | reverse complement strand
ATAATAAAAAGGCTGCTATTTATTGATAGCAGCCTTTTTTATGTAATGTCATTTCAATAAGCATACATTTGTATCAAAATATAAAATTAGATGGAACAAACAAAATCACCAAGCCATTCACGAACAATTATGAATGAGATGGTTTTGCCAAACGATACAAATACATTAAACAACTTGATGGGCGGTCGCTTACTTCATTGGATGGATATAGCAGCAGCCATTGCTGCGCAAAAGCATGCTAGTAAAACAGTAGTTACTGCTTCAGTTGATAGTGTTAGTTTTGGAAAGTGTATCAAATTAGGGGATGTGGTAACACTCGAAGCAGAAGTTAGCCGCTCATTCAATACTTCGATGGAAGTTTATATTAAAGTGTGGGCAGAAAATATTCCAAGTGGAGAGAAATTTAAAAGTAATGAAGCTTACTATACATTTGTTGCTTTAGACAGAAACGGAGCACCAGTAAAAGTTGCCTCATTGGAACCTAATACCGATGACGAGAAAAAACGCTATGATGGAGCACTTAGAAGAAGACAACTGCGTTTGATTTTAGCTGGGAAAATGAAGCCCGAAGATGCGTCTGAATTAAAAGCGTTATTTATAGAACCTTAAATTATTTTGCCCTACTCACAAATTTGTTATCTTTAATTCTATATCGGTAAGGCCATGAGGTGTGCGCACCGGTATATGCCACACCATATCTTGGCGAGGAAATAAACATATCATCCGCTACAAAATTTCCAATATCTTCAATCCAAATCTGCCTGCCTGTTAATTTGCGTTGATAATGCAATGTATTTATGCCAAATGTTTGGCTAATAATGCCAGGTCCATTGCTAAGTTTGCATTGAACGTTTTCTTGCGCTCTTCGTTTCAGTATAATCTCTAGACCATCAACAACAGCTTTTATCGCTCTAATCAAAACCGCATCTTGAATAGCCTCAATATTTGTAACAACAATGAATAAGTGATGAATTCCGTAGTATTGGTATACATAACTTAATCCTCCTTGAGGATAAATTGTTAGTGTTTTAGAGGTTAACTTACCTCCACATAAATGGCTGGAACGGTCTGTTTTAGCAGCATATGCTTCCGTTTCTAGAATAATTCCGGATGTGATTTTGGTGTTAATCTTAGTTATCAACATTTTGCCTAATAAGCTTTTTGCAACCTACACAACATCAGGTTATAAGTAAAAGTCAATAGGTAGTTTCATATAAATACGAATTTAACGATTTAAAAAGTTTTGAATTATCTACATAAAAATTAATTTTGCACCACTTTTTATAGATCTTAATTATTGTAAATATGTCAAAATCAGGAGTTGTAGCTCAGGTAATTGGACCGGTTGTAGACGTTAGGTTTTCAGACGAATCGAATAGCTTACCAAAAATTTATGATGCCCTTTATGTAGATAAGGCAGATGGCGTGCGTGTAGTGCTTGAATGTCAACAACATTTGGGCGAAAATATGGTTCGTACAATAGCGATGGAAGCAACAGATGGTTTGGTAAGGGGAATGGAAGTAGTGCACCTTAATAAGCCAATATCAATGCCTGTTGGAGAAGAAATTAAAGGTAGATTGTTTAACGTAGTTGGTGACCCTATTGACGGAATGCCCAAAATAGATGTGAAAGAAGAACGTTCTATTCACCGCGATTCACCAAAGTTTGAGGATTTGTCTACTCAATCTGAGCCATTATTTACAGGCATAAAAGTTATTGACCTTATCGAGCCATATGCCAAAGGTGGTAAAATTGGTTTGTTTGGAGGTGCAGGAGTTGGAAAAACCGTGCTCATCCAAGAGCTTATTAATAATATTGCAAAAGCATATGATGGATTTTCTGTATTTGCCGGTGTAGGTGAGCGTACTCGTGAAGGAAATGATTTGTTGCGTGAGATGATAGAAGCAGGTATTGTAAAATATGGTGATGAATTTTTACATGGGATGGAAAAAGGCGATTGGCCTTTAGATAAAATTAACCTAGAAAAGTTAAAAGAATCAAAAGCAACCTTTGTTTTTGGTCAAATGAACGAACCTCCCGGAGCTCGCGCTCGTGTAGCACTTTCAGGACTAACTGTTGCTGAATATTTCCGCGATGGAGATGAACAATCAGGTGGACGTGATATTTTATTTTTCGTAGATAATATCTTCAGATTTACCCAAGCAGGTTCTGAAGTTTCTGCCCTTTTGGGCCGTATGCCATCAGCGGTAGGTTACCAACCTACGCTTGCTACTGAAATGGGTGCAATGCAAGAGCGTATTACCTCAACCAAGCGCGGTTCAATCACATCTGTTCAAGCTGTATATGTACCAGCAGATGACTTGACTGACCCTGCTCCAGCAACCACGTTTGCTCACTTAGATGCCACAACTGTATTGAGTCGTAAAATTGCTGAACTTGGAATTTATCCTGCTGTTGATCCTCTTGATTCTACTTCACGTATCCTTACTCCGGCAATTGTTGGTGACGCTCATTACAATTGTGCTCAGCGTGTAAAAGGTATTCTTCAACGATATAAAGAATTGCAAGATATTATTGCTATCCTTGGTATGGATGAATTAAGCGAGGATGATAAATTAGTAGTTACTCGTGCAAGGCGTGTTCAACGTTTCTTGTCTCAACCTTTCCATGTGGCTGAACAATTTACAGGATTAAAAGGAGAGCTTGTTTCTATTGAAGATACCATCAAAGGTTTTAATATGATTATGGATGGAGCTTTAGATCACTTACCTGAAGCTGCTTTTAACCTTGTTGGTAACATAGAGCAGGCAATTGCCAAAGGTGAAAAAATGCTTGCTGAAGCTAAATAATAATATACATGCAAGTTGAAATAATAACACCAGATACTACACTATTTAGTGGTGAGGCCGAATCTGTAACATTGCCAGGAGCTGCTGGTAACTTTCAAGTGCTCAATAACCACGCACCAATTGTATCAAGTTTAGTGAAAGGAAATGTAGTTGTAAAATCAGTAAAAGGAATCAATATAATTGAGATTTCTGGAGGAGTTGTTGAAGCATCAAACAATAAAGTAATTGTGCTTGCATAATTGCTTAGATGATAGAAACTTTAAAAGCCTTTAACAAAAACTGTTAAAGGCTTTTTTTATTTTGCATACGTAAAGAGAAACAATACATATGCGTCATGATTGTTTTGTATGTTAATATTTGGAAGCACAAAATATAACCAATAGGTGCAATTAGCTATGCAGTTATGAAAGTGGGCTGTCAGATTCGACTCGTATTCAAATTCAAACACAGCGTATAGACTCATCAGACAAAATAAATAGTAAAAAATAGCAATTAATGAAGCAGATACCAAGGCCATAATTGCTTCGCAAGCAAAAAGCCAGTTCTTATCAATGATGAGTCTCGAAATTAGAACACCGCTGAATGCAATAAATTCTTTTTTTTTATCTTCTAGATATACATGACATATCAGATACCCAGAAAAAATACATGAGGTTTTAAAATCGTCAATGAAATTTTTGGTTTCACTAGTTTATGCCATACTTGGCTTAAGTTAGATTGAATCGGGAAAACTTCAAATTTAAAAGTATCTTTTGATGTCGCAAAATTGTGTCGTATTATTTTTGAATCATTTCAAGTAAAAGCTAGTAAGAAGGACTTAAATATATCATACAAATAGACAGTGATTTTCAAGGAGAAGTATTAGGCGACCAAACCAAGTCAAGTACTTGCCAAACTAGAAAGCAATGCGATTAAGTTTACCGAATCATGCACAGTTTCTCTAGATGTAAAATTGTAAGTAATTTATGTGATTTCTTAAAGTTACATTTTAATGTAACAGATACAGGTATTGTCAATGATAAAATAGCTCAGGAAAAAATCTTTGACTTATCATAACAAGCAGAATTTAGTATAACCGGAAAGTATGGTGGGATAGGTAGAGGGCTTTCCAATTGTAAACGCATCATAGTAATATTGGGAACTGAGATTGAACTTAAAAGCAATATAGGGGAAGGTTCCTCATTTTCAGTTGAACTGATATTTGAAATAAGCAGGTTGCCTAAACAATAGGGTATTTCCTAAACCAACTTTTTATTTTCATTACCAGTACTCCCCATACAGCTTCTTGTATTATTCCTTTTGATATTTTGGATTCGCCTTTGGTACGATCGGTAAAAATAATGGGAACTTCAATAAGTTTAAAACCATGTTTCCATGCTGTAAACTTCATCTCTATCTGAAATGCGTAACCTTTAAATTTGATGCGATCCAAATCGATGGTTTGCAATACTTTTTTGCTGTAACAAACAAATCCTGCTGTCGTATCATGGATATTTAATCGGGTAATCAACCTCACGTATTTGGATGCAAAATAAGAAAGCATAACCCTCATCATAGGCCAGTTTACCACATTCACACCGGTCACATACCTTGAACCTATACTCATATCAGCACCATCAACACATGCTTGGTATAGTCTTGTTAAATCATTTGGATTATGAGAAAAATCGGCATCCATCTCGCAGATATAATCATAATGCTTAGCTAAGCACCACCTGAAACCAGCAATATATGCCGTTCCCAGTCCATTTTTCTCTCTGCGATTTAATATATGCAATCCAGAAAATTCTTTTTGTAATTCAGACACAATTTGAGCAGTACCATCTGGAGAGCCATCATCAACAATAAGGATATCGAATTTTATGGAAAGCGCCATAACTGCACGAATGATGGCTTCGATGTTCTCTTTTTCATTGTAAGTGGGTATGATGACAATATTCTGATGCAAAACGGTTGAAATTTGTTCAATAATAAGGTTAAACACCTAATTTAGCAACGATATGAATAAAGCGATTTTTCTAGACCGAGATGGTGTGTTGAATAAAGAACTTGGAACCTACGTTGCCACTGTAGAAACTTTTGAAGTGCTACCTCATATAATCTCTAACCTCAAGCGGTTCATTGACAATGGTTTTTTACTTATTGTGATTACCAATCAAGGTGGTATAGCTAAAAAACTTTATACAAAAACGGAACTCTTATTGATTCACCAAAAATTAAAGCAACACTTACTTGTGCACGGGGTAATGTTTACAGATATATATTACTGTCCGCACCATCCTGATTTTGCTCAATGCCTATGCAGAAAACCAGGCTCAATCATGTTAGAAAAAGCCCTCGCAAAATATAATATTGATGCAAGCCAATCATGGATGATAGGCGATACGCTAAGAGATATGCAAGCAGCCGAAGCGGTAAATGTTAAAGGCCTACTCATTGAGTCCAACGCGGATTGGACACCTCAGGCAGATTTGATAATCAACAGGTTAAAAGCCTGAAAATCCTTTTTTACAACGCAGAATAGGTTATTTTCGCAGCATGACTGCACCAATTATTGCGCCTTCGATTCTCTCTGCAGATTTTGGAAATCTTCAAAGAGATGTAGAACTGATAAATCGCAGTGAGGCCGACTGGTTTCACATCGATATCATGGATGGGGTATTTGTTCCAAATATTTCATTCGGATTTCCCGTTTTAAAATCTATTCAGAAACATGCACAAAAACCATTGGATGTTCACCTTATGATTGTGCAACCTGAAAGGTATATCAAAGAATTTAAAGACGCAGGTGCTGCCGTGCTTTCAGTGCATTATGAAGCATGTACCCATCTTCATCGCACTATTCAGGCAATCAAAGCAGAGGGCATGAAAGCTGGAGTGGCAATTAACCCACATACTCCGGTGCAGTTGCTGAGTGATGTAATTGAAGACATCGATTTGGTGTGTATGATGAGTGTGAACCCGGGATTTGGCGGACAAAAGTTTATCGAACGCACCTACGCCAAGTGTGCCGAATTAAAAAATATGATTATTCAACGAAACAGCCATTGCCTTATTGAAATTGATGGCGGTGTAAATAATACCACTGCACCAAAATTATTGGATGCAGGTGCAGATGTGTTGGTTGCCGGTAATTATGTTTTCTCTGCAACCAATCCGATTGCGGTCATTGAATCGCTAAAAAAATTGCACCCACATACGCAAAACGCCTGATATCCGTTCATAAACATTGTGCGATTGCTCAGAAATTTTTTAATATTCATACTCTTTTTGCCTTTGTTTTCAAATGCGCAACAAGCTACCGTGTTTGGCGTCATTACGGATTCATTAAAGCAAGTAGTAAGCAGCGCAAGTGTAAGTATTGTTGCAGGTAAAACAACTGTAGTTACGGATGAATTTGGTAAATATAAAATTACCATTCCTGCCGGGCAACAAGTTGAGCTGGCATTTTCCTACTTTGGTAAACCGTCACGTATTGTTATGGTTCCATCCTTAAATGATGGTGAAAAATACGAACTT
>JBIINH010000140.1:0-6369 GCA_044337585.1 Bacteroidia bacterium | reverse complement strand
TTGAACTGATGTTTGATGAAGATGCACTGCCAATCGAAGCTTTTTCAATAACTGGAATTTCAATTTCAATTGAATTTTCAAGTAGAGAATGCGCCACCTCAACGACAAGAGGTTGGGTATTTATATTAACTTTTTTTGCAGAAAATAATAACGGAGAAAACAGCAGCAGAAAACCACTCATGGCAATTGCCAAAGAGCGCACCATGTGACTTGGGTAGGATTTGCGCAAAGCATATGCGCCATAAAGTTTGTTGCGATTGGCAAATACCAGTTCATCCAAACTGCCTTTGCCGATGTGTACGGTTGACATAAAGTTGAGTGTTTAAATGATTAACAGCAATTACTTATGTTAACGTATGTCTTAAATAATTGATGACATTAATCTGACTCAAAATCTAATTTTAGTTGAATGGACTGTTGTGGTGTGCTTTTGGTTTCAGGGTCGATATTTAAGTTGCTTATACTAATTCCCAATAACCTAATAGGCTTGTCGCCCAATGGTTGCTGATTGAGCAACTCGCAACAAATTTGATAAAGCTCATCTTTTTTCCATACAAAATGAAAAAAGGTTTTGCTTCTTGTATTTTGGGTAAAATCCGAAAACTTTATTTTAAGCGTTACTGTTCTTCCGCCACATTTTTTATTTTCACATCGGGTCGAAACATCCTCTGCAATTGATGAAAGCATTCGCAGTAAAGTATTTTTATTCGAGATATCTTCTTCAAATGTTTCTTCTGCACCAATAGATTTGCGAATACGGATATGCTCTACAGGCCTATCATCTTGAGCCCTGGCTATTCGAAAATAGTAAGCACCTGATTTATCACCAAAGAGTTGAGTTAATTCTTCAAAAGTTAATTTCTTCAAATCATTGCCGCTGTGCAGGCCCATGTCTTTCATGCGTGTGGCTGTAACTTTGCCAATTCCGTAAAATTTCTCAATGGGCAATTTCTCAACAAATACTTCAGCCTTCGCAGGAGTAATCACTGTAAGTCCATTTGGTTTTTGCCATCCTGAAGCAACTTTTGCTAAAAATTTATTGAAAGATACACCCGCTGAAGCCGTCAGACCAGTTTTACTTTGAATATCAATTTTTATTTGCTTGGCAATGTCTGTGGCAATGGCCATTCCTTTTTTATTTTCGGTTACATCAAGATAAGCCTCATCCAATGACAAAGGCTCAATCAAATCAGTATATGATTGAAAAACCTCATGAATTTGATTAGACACTTCTTTATAAACATCAAATCGATGATGTACAAAAATCAAATCAGGACATAAATTTTTTGCTTTGTATCCAGGCATTGCAGAACGAACCCCATACTTACGTGCCTCGTAGCTTGCTGCAGCTACCACGCCTCTTCGGCCATTGCCGCCAACAGCTACAGGCTTACCTCGCAATTCAGGAAAATCACGTTGCTCTACCGATGCAAAAAATGCATCCATATCTATATGTATAATTTTTCGGGAACTCAACCCAAGCAAATTACTTAATTATTCGGTGATGTAGAAGATGAAGGATTAATTACCATATAGAATATTATTCCTCCTAGAGCATAGGCTATCAAATCAAACTTATCCGCATGGTAATGAATGGAAAATTTTGGAATGACCAATTCAAATGCAATAGAAAAGAATATGCAAACACATACTACACTCCAAATGGAATACGAGAACGATTGACTTTTAAGTATAAAGTAGCGTTGTATGACAATAGAAATACCCATTGCAATGGGAACAATCAAAACATCATCTAAGTAGGAGGAGAGCAATACAATATTGAACACTTCTTGCGTGAATTGGTTAACAATGGCCACAAGTATCAACATGATTAAAATGATATAACGTATATTCATGAAACTCATCCGGGTAATATGAGTAAGAGAAGAGTAATCAATGCAACTACCAACGCAAGAATAAATTGGCCTGACCTGATGAATAGTTGAAATAAGAAAATGAGTTTATTTTTATCTGCGCCCTTTATGGTTACCCATTCCATAAAACCAGGTAAATTCTTGAGCCTTTGGTCAAGTTCCCATCTTTCATTCCTGAATTTTTGATCTAGTATCTCGCCACAATGGCTACAGAAAGCCCCATTTCCGTCAGTCCATCTTTCGCAATGTTCACATTTCTGTATGGACGTTTCCATATCAGCCAAATATGTCGGTAAGTACCTTTTCTCGATATTCAAAAATGGCTACAACTCGTTTGCCAACATACAATTTGTCAATTATTGGCTCAAAAATCCAACCCGGTGATAGGTATTCGACACGGTCGGTCATTTCGGTGGTTCCATTTCCCAAATCTTTGAAAGAGTGAGTGTGATGCCACTTTACATAGGGGCCTTTAAGTTGTTGGTCAATGAATTGGAATGGCGGATTCCACTCACATATTTCGGTTTTCCATTTAAAGGGGATTCCATTTAATTTTATTTTATAATCAATAAGAGCTCCTGGTTTCATTATAATAGGAAGCGGGGAAAGAATTTTAAATTCCAGTTCTGGCGGTGTAAGTTTGTTTAGGTTTTCGGCCTTACTAAAAAAATCAAATACTGTTTCAAGTGGCTTATTGATGATAGTGGTTTTAATTAGAATATGATTTTTCATACCATATATTACACTAGCAGTTACAAATTGTTTTAAAATATTGAATTGGCGTTTATTTTGCGGAGCAAATGAAGCTATCAACACAAGAAATCGAACATCTTAAACTACAGGTTTTGTTGCATACCCGTATGGAAGAAGTAGTGGTGCTGCTTGATAGCAATCAAATAAAAGCAGCAGCTGGATTATCTACATATGAATTTCTGGCTGCATGGGGTATTTCCAAAAGCTCCGAAATAAATCAGGTAAATGTGTTTTCGAGTCTGCAATCATTTGTTGATGATACAGAAGGAGCGTGGCGATTCGGTTATTTTACCTATGATTTAAAAAATCAAATTGAAAGACTTCAATCAACAAACAGGGATGAACTCCATTGGCCTGAACTGTTTTTTTTCGTACCACAACACTGCATCGCAATAAAAAATGACGGAACGGTTGAACACGGGGAACAAATCGTTTCCCATTTGCTGGGGCAAAAATTGGCATGGACAATTGATAATAAACAAGCCATTCACATTCAAAGCAGAACCGAAAAATCGGATTATGAAAACAACGTAAATGAAATCATTCAGCACATCATTGATGGAAATGTATATGAACTGAATTATTGCTTTGAGTTATTTGCAGAAGGAGCAAAAATTGACCCACAGCGAACGTATCATCAACTCAAGTTAAATTCGCCAACGCCATTTGCCACATACTTTAAACTTCACGGTAATTATTTGCTTAGCGCAAGTCCTGAAAGGTTTTTAGCTAAGTGCGACAATCGCCTTTTTTCACAACCCATTAAAGGTACAATACGCAGAGGAGCAGATGCAAATGAAGATTCAACACTGAAATTGAACCTTAAAAACTCAACTAAAGAGCGTGCCGAGAATTTAATGATCGTAGATTTGGTTAGAAATGATTTGGCCCGTTGTGCTTTGACAGGAACAATAAATGTTGAAGAGTTATTTGGGATGTATACGTTTAAACAAGTGCACCAACTTATTTCTACCGTTTCAGCCATACCGCTTTCTGATATTTCTTTTACCGAAATAATCAAACGAACTTTTCCTATGGGAAGCATGACGGGTGCACCCAAAATAAAAGCAATGGAACTTATCGACCGCTATGAGCAAACCAAACGAGGATTGTACTCAGGCAGTGTTGGCTATATTTCGCCTACTGGTCAATTTGATTTTAATGTGGTGATTAGATCAATGCAATATAATGCTATGACCCATTACTTATCCATGATGGTAGGTAGTGCAATAACCTATGACAGCATCGCATCGCAAGAGTATGAAGAATGTTTGCTGAAAGCAAATGCCATGTTGGGTGTGTTTAATTCCCAAACCGCTCTTTAAATCCGGCTTCCAACATATCGTGGTGCATGGGATGCGCAATTTTAATTAATTCTTTAGCACGTTGCTCCATATTTAAACCATAAAGATTTACTGCTCCATATTCGGTAACCACCCAATGTATATGTCCACGAGTAGTAACCACACCGGCACCTTTTTTAAGGAAAGGAACTATACGCGAAACGCCTTTGCCAGTTACGGATGGCAAAGCAATAATGGGTTTTCCTCCTTCTGATAACGAAGCTCCTCTTATAAAATCAATCTGTCCACCAATGCCTGAATACTGCAAGGTGCCAATGGAATCAGCACATACCTGACCTGTCAAATCGAGCTCAATGGCACTATTTATGCCAATCACTTTAGGGTTTTGCCTGATGATGCCCACATCATTTACATAATCTATATCCAAAGCTTTTACTATAGGGTTATCATCAACAAAATGATACAACTTATCAGTACCCAACAAAAATGAAGTGACACAATAACCCGGCACTATTTTTTTACGACTGTTGTCAATCACTCCATTTTCAATTAATGGAACAACCCCATCCGAAAACATTTCAGTATGAATTCCCAGGTGCTTATGATTGGTAAGGTTTCTTAATACCGCATCGGGAATGGTGCCAATTCCCATTTGTAAGGTTGATCCGTCTTCAATCATCCCTGCAACAATTTCGCCAATTTTATTGGTGATATCATTGTGTCCGTTGGCATAGCTTATTTGAGGCAATTGCTCATCAACCCAAACGGCCGCATCAAATTTTGTAAATTCAACAAAGGCATCGCCATGTACACGAGGCATTTGTGGGTTTACCTGTGCGATAACTTTTTTGGCGCAATTCATGGCCGTGCGTGCTATATCTACCGATGTTCCCAAAGAACAATATCCGTGCTTATCGGGTGGTGAAACATGAATAATTGCAACATCGATAGGTAAGTATCCATTTTTAAAAAGTCCCGGAATTTCACTTAAAAATACGGGCAGATAATCACCTCTTGATGAGTTTACAGCTTCACGTGTACTTGAGGAAACAAATAGAGAGTTGATATAAAAATGTCCTTCAAGGTCTGCTTGATTTAGGTCTACACCTTGCAGGGTAATGCTAACCAATTCTACATTTTCGTAATTAGACTTATGCTTAATAAGCGTATTGACAATATGAAGGGGAGTGGCGGCACTTCCGTGCAAAAACACCCTGTCGCCAGATTTTATAAGTTTGATTGCTTCTTCGGCTGGTTGATACGTGTAGTTGGTCATTTAGTTTTTTGAATGGGCGGAATATAGGAAAAACGTGCAAAAAATTGATTCAAACTATCAACCTATAAGTAGCGATCTAAACAATTATTATCGAAGTTAACAACTTTTAAATTATAGCCAAAAGTTATTCCAATTTGGAGTTACAATTCCCCATTTCTTGCTTAGCTCTCATGACCTTTTGGGCATCGTGTTTTAAAAAAGCAAAGTACCGCTGCTTAGCTGCAGTATTCATTCTTGTGCAATTTCATCACAACATAAAAAGAAAGCCCGGGAAATGACTATTTCTCTTTTTTCTTTTTTGAAGTCTTTTTGATTTCAGGCAAAGTTTTAAGAATACTTTTTGCATTTAACTCTGTGACAACTTTTTTGCCTGTTTTGGCTTCCAGTTCCAGCCTCGCTACTTTAGCCACATTACCGCCTTGCTTGGCTACTTTCTTGCTTTCTTCAAAATCCCTCGGATTGGTTGCGGCTGATATATCTTTGGTAGATGCTTCGGCAAGCATATTTAAAATCAATTCGGTATTGGACATATTATCACGCAGATTTTCCTTTTTTAAACCTTTAAGCACCTTATATTCTTTGTTGGTTTTTTCGCTCCAGGCTTTTGTAATAACATCGGTTAGGGTGGCAAATTGAATACCTTCTTTTAAGCCTCGTTTTTTCCATTCATCGGTGAGTTCTTTGCGTATTTCAATACTTTTCAGCCGTTGGTTTATCCAGTTTTCAGAATAACCTAACATCAAATATTGCTCTAAAGCTCTATCTATACTGATTTCAGGGTCTTGCATTTCGTCAAGTCGGTCGGAAGCCACTTGAGCTAGCCATTGTTTGAATGGCTCTGCTTTGGGTGATGGAATGGATTGAATTAAGCGAAACAGTTGCTCTGTGTCGGCTACATCTGTTTGGTAGAATTTCCCATCTGAAGATTGCATTTTCAGTTGTCCGATTTTTTCGGACAACTCACTGCCTTCCTTTTTTAGCTTAGCTTTAAGGTCACTCCAATACTTTCGGGGGCGGTCTGTTCCGGTAAGAATTTCTATTACATCCACTATGGATATATACCATTTCTCGTGCTCGGCATCCCAAACGGAACGCACCTGCTTTTCCTCAAATAGTTTGATGGCGGTTTCTTTAGTCATAAGGTTATTTACTTGTTTCCTCA
>JBIINH010000139.1:0-6437 GCA_044337585.1 Bacteroidia bacterium | reverse complement strand
TTGCCAAAAATTCGTCTTTGAGAGAGTTTATCCAAAGATTATGTGTTGCCCAAGTCGAACCAAAGTTGGGAGTTAAATTATGTGCTTGCACATACCAAGGCCATCTTTCCAACCAGTCATCTTCTTCAATCTCTTCTGGCGTTGCACTGATAGGAAATGATGTTACTCTATAAATTGATAATATTTTTGTTGTCCCAACTCCGTAAGCAATTAGTATATCGTTTGGTTTAACGCCATTGGGTCTCAATTTTGAGAAGTTTAATACATCGTCCAACTTGTCAAATAGTCTATCTTCTGTAACTGGATTGTCTGTTACTCCAATTGGTTTAAGCCAAAATTCAATAATGTCATTAAGCTGATAAGTCCAACTTGAAGAAGAAAGTAGGTCAGTAAGTTTCAGGTCAATATCTCTTGTCTCCGTTTGTGGTTGCTCTGCTAAGAAGTCAGTCGTTGCCTTTTGCATACGGTATATTTCGTCAAAGCTCAAATTTGAAAACTCAATGCTGTCAAGAATTGAAGTTTCAAGTTTTTTGATTTCAACTTTGTCTGAAATTTCTATACCCCATTCGTGGTTTCTGGAAAGTCCGCTGTCTGTAAAGTTTGCAGATGAAATAATTGCAGAAACATAATTGTCGTCCTTTTTGAAAATGTAAATTTTGCCATGCAACTTATTGTTAAGCGAAATTTGGCTAATCACTTTTTTGTCCTTGATGTCGGGAAACTCAATAAAAGAAATAAGTGAACTGATTTTTTTTATTTGGTCAAACGACTTTGGTGAAAGTGTCGTGATTAAGTGTAGTTTTTTTAGTTGCGAAAAGTCAACCTCTCCAAAGAAGTCCGCAAAGTCTGTCATTAGAAATGGACTTGTGAGTATTACGGTGTCGCTGTCCCCGAACAGTTCTTTTAGTCGAGTTGAATGGTTGTCCGTGCCGGATAAGTTGTTTATTATTTTATAGTCCATATGTTGCAGTGTCTTTGTTTAAGGTTGCCGATAACGTTTTCGGGCTTTGCGTTCGGGCGGTCCCGAGGCTTCGGGATCGGAGCACTTCACTGTCTGCCACCACTGAACTTGAATAGAAGCACAAAGCTCCAAATTGCACAGCCAGTCCTGCTTTAGCGGGATCATCCCGCCTGTCGCAAAACCCATGTTGGCAGTAGTTATTTCTTTTCATCTGGATTTACAGGCAATTCTATTTTCAAAGCTGTCAGTAAATTTTCCCCTGTTATCTGTCCGTTCCAATACCTGATTATATTTTGAACTATAGTTTTTAGTTCGCTGTCAGTTTGATGATGAACAAAGTAAATTGCTTCTGTCAAATCCCAGCCGCTTATCTTTTTGCCTGTTAATTTTAAATTTTCAAATGGCACATATGATTTGGCTAGTTGCAATAATGTAGTCTTGTCAGATTTAAAGTATAATTCGATTATGTTAAATAATTCCAGTAGCCTTCCATTGCCTTTGCTTTCGAAAAGCCCTTTATGTTCACTTATTAGCTTTGATGCTCCTTCTATGTCTTTTGCAAAATATAAACACTCTGCCGTGTTAAGAATTGTGGTATTGTCTGATGGGTCAGCCTTTCTTGCATTTTGAAAGGCGTCAACTGCTTCATTCATCTGATTTAGTCTGCACAATATTCTACCTTTTTGATTTAGTAAATCCACATCATTATTTGTAATAAGTAATGCCGCATTTGCAAATTCTAAGGCCGGTGTTAATTGATTGTCTTTTAGCAGGCTTCTAACTTTATCTTTTAATTCAATAAATTTTATTTTTCTACTTTGTTCTTCGTTCTCCTTTATTATTGATTTAAGTTCTTCATCAAATTTCTTTTTCTCAGTATCAAATTCTTGGGATTTAATATTAAATTGACTTTGGATTTGTCTAAGATTGTTCAATTCTTTTTCATACTCCTTTTTGATACTTGTAATATCACGTAATCCTAAATACCCGAAAATTCCGACAACTCCTAGAAGCAATGTAATGACAAGACTTATTTTTTCATAATTATTTGAGTAAGTCTCTTTGAGCAAATCCTTCTCTATTCGGTAGTTTAGCTGATTAGCATCAATTTGCTTTATTGTTCTTTCAAGATCGTCAATTCTACGATTAATTGAAGTAGAGTCAGCAAATAAACTTGTCGTTATAAGGCTGAATATCAAAAGTATTAGTAGATGTCTCATATATGTCTATTATAATTACTGCCAACTAGTATATACACGAAACTTTTTCGGTTTTTATTTCGCCTAACATGCCAAATTGGAATGATAGGCGCAACTCAATCGGTTTTTTGTTTCGTTTTATTGCTGTTTGAAAATAGGGAAGTTTATTGGAAAGCATCATAGTAATGGTTGGGTTACACAAGTATAACAAAATCAAATTAAATCAACACCAGCCAAAAAAAAAATTACAGGATTTTACCTATTAAAATTCAAAAACCGGTTATTTACGCCACAGCACTTTATTAAACGCAATGCCAAATGTAAATCCGTCATACACTTCGTAGCGGTTTTCATATATCAGGTTCAGGGCTATTTCAAAATTTTCTGTAATCTCAAAACTGTACTCGGTACCCAATTTATACAGCAGTAAGTTTTCTTCTTTAGCCAACTCAATTCCCGGTGCAAAATAAAACGACCAGTTTTTAACCAAGTGGTAATGCGCACCCAAACACAAAGAAACTGGATACTTTCGTTCAAGTGTCACCTGATTTTCTTCTACAATCGAATAATCCTGCAACTTGATGTCTGAAATAAAAGCAACCGACCACCTTCGGTGAAAAAAGTAATCGAGATCAATGCCCCAGGAAGGTAATACATCAATGGCATTGTTGCTGTTTTCTGCGGCAGGTATATGCGAGTTAGCCATCATAATGGCACCCCGTAATTTGGGTTGATGTGCACTTTCAGTTTCCTGTGCATGCAGCACAAAGGGCAAAAGCGAAAGCAATACAAGGAGTGTTTTCATGTATGCAAATTACAAGTTATCCAATGCATCAAAACTTGTTTGTGCAAAAAATTAAAGGGACTTGATAAAAATCATTCTTTGCCACCCCACACCATTTTCACATGTTCAATATCGGCTTCCCAAAAATGTTCACCAATGGGATTAAAACCGTTTTTGGCATACAATCCCCTGGCTGATAGCTGTGCATGCAGGTAAATGGTTCTTCCGTCATGCGGACAATCCTTCAATACGGCTTTCACCAGGGCATCGCCCACGCCCAGGCCCCTGTATTGGGTAAGCACGGCAAATCGCTCCAGCTTAATACCGTTTTGGGTTTCGCGCCAGCGGGCTGTGCCGGCCGGTTCGCCATTTACCGTGGCCAAAAAATGCACCGATTCCTCTTCAAATTCGTATTCGATATCGGGAGGGCAATTTTGCTCAATGACAAACACAATTCTTCTGATTTCATGGGCTTTGGCAAGGCTTTCAGGGTTTTCTATTTTCGTTATGGCAATCATGAGTTGGGTTTCAAATTTTTGTATATGTTTGCAAACCTATAATAGATTAGCGAATCATGAGTAAAATTGTTGAATTATTAGGCGCAAATGCCGACATGCTTTTAAAGCACGAATGTAAAACCGTTACTAAAGAACAAATTCACACACCGGGTCCCGACTTTGTAGACCGTATTTTTATGCAAAGCAACCGCAGTCCACAGGTATTGCGCAGCTTGCAAGATTTGTATGGCACCGGCCGCTTGGCTAATACCGGATATTTATCCATTCTTCCTGTTGATCAGGGTATTGAACATTCGGCAGGCGCATCATTTGCACCCAATCCTGCTTATTTCGATCCTGAAAATATTGTAAAATTGGCTATCGAAGGCGGATGCAATGCAGTGGCCTCAACCTATGGGGTGTTGGCTGCCTGCTCACGCAAATACGCCCATAAAATTCCTTTTATCGTAAAAATAAACCACAACGAGTTTCTAAGCTACCCAAATAAGTTTGACCAAATTATGTTTGGTTCGGTAGATGAAGCGTGGAACATGGGTGCTACGGCAGTAGGTGCTACCATTTACTTTGGTTCTGATGAGTCGGCACGCCAAATACAAGAAGTGGCAGCTGCATTTGAGCGTGCACACGAGTTGGGCATGGCCACTATTTTGTGGTGCTACCTGCGCAACGGGGCATTTAAAAAAGATGGTGTTGACTACCACACCGCTGCCGACCTTACCGCACAAGCCAATCACCTTGGCGTAACCATTCAGGCTGATATTATCAAACAAAAATTGCCTACCGTTAATGGTGGATATACGGCATTGAATTTTGGAAAGACACACGAAAAAGTGTACACCCAACTTTCGTCATCCAACCCAATTGACCTTGCTCGCTACCAGGTTGCCAATTGCTACATGGGCCGTCAGGGATTAATCAATTCGGGTGGCGAAAGCAAAGGCGCATCCGATATGGCAGAAGCAGTATACACAGCGGTGGTAAACAAACGTGCAGGTGGCCAAGGATTAATTTCAGGTCGCAAGGCTTTCCAAAAACCATTGAAAGATGGCGTGGCATTATTAAATGCCATACAAGATGTGTACCTAGACAATTCGATAACAATCGCATAAATTTTTTCAGTTGACAGGACAGGTTGATCACTTGTTGTAAAAAGCAAAATTATGAGTTGGTTTAAACGTGTAAAAGAAGGAATTGTAACGCCAACAGATGAAAAAAAATCTGTACCTGACGGGCTGTGGCACAAATGTCCACGTTGCAAAAAAGCGATACTTTCCAAAGACCACGAAGCAAGGGCATTTGTATGTGCGCATTGTGAGTACCACGATAAAATAGGATCAAACGAATACTTCAATATCCTTTTTGATGGGGGAGAGTATGAAGAATTATTCAGCAATATTTATCCTACCGATCCACTTACTTTTTTTGACACCAAAGATTACAAAAGTCGCTTAACCGATTCGCAGAAGAAAACAGGACTAAATGATGCATTACGCGTAGGAAAAGGAAATATCAATGGATTTCCGCTGGTGATTGCCTGTATGGATTTCAATTTCATTGGAGGGTCGATGGGCTCTGTAATGGGCGAAAAAATAGCAAGGGGAATAGATCATGCGAGGGAAAATAAAATTCCTTTCATGATTATTTCAAAATCAGGTGGTGCGCGTATGATGGAAGCAGCTTTCTCGCTTATGCAAATGGCAAAGACATCAGCAAAGCTTGCATTACTTGCCAAAGAAGGTATTCCTTATATTTCACTTTTAACCGATCCAACTACCGGTGGTGTTACTGCATCATTTGCCATGCTAGGCGATTTTAATATAGCCGAACCAGAGGCATTAATAGGTTTTGCAGGACCAAGGGTTATTCGTGAAACCATAGGAAAAGATTTACCCAAAGGATTTCAGAGCTCTGAGTTTTTACTCGAACACGGCTTTGTAGATTTTATTGTAAACCGTACCAAGTTAAAAGACAAGCTATCCTTATTGTTGAGTTTATTAAGCAATAAGCCATTACAACAAGCTGCTGAAAACATTTAAGAAAATATTATCATTTGCTTAAAGTGCCCGATTCTACTACTAGTTTCGGGCATTTTTGTTTGAAAGATACACTGATGATGGCGCTGCCACTTATGGTATGTCGACTGAATTTTTAAATTTGTGTAAGACCTTATCCTTATGACAAAAACTAACCCTCCGCATATCCTAATCGTAGAAGACGAAAATGTAACTGCATACCTTTTAAAGGAACACCTTAAGTTGGCAGGCTTCATTGCAAAAATTTGTACCGATGGAGAGGATGGTTGGAATACGGTACAAAAAGAACGATTTGATATCATGATATTGGATGTAAATATGCCAAAAATTGATGGTTTTGAATTGGCCAAGCTTATCAGAGAAAGAAATAAGATTACACCCATTATTTTTTTAACAGCCAACTCTACTCAAGAAGATAAAATCAAAGGTTTTCAAATTGGAGGTGATGAGTATATAACGAAACCTTATAGTGTAGAAGAATTGATTGCCCGGATTCATGTGATACTACGAAGGATGCAACCTGTGCAATCCCTAACTTCAAATTTATTAGAAGAATTATTGCATGTAGGTAAATCTGAAGTTGATATCACAAACCATACCTATAAAGTTGGTGAGATTGAGAAAAAATTTAGTACCACAGAGGGTCAAATGCTAAAGCTTTTTATAGAAAATAAGAACAAACTATTAACGCGTAATACTATTTTGCTTCATATTTGGGGACGAGACGATTACTATACTGCTCGCAATATGGATGTATATATAAATAAACTTAGGAAAATGACTAAAGACGACTCATCAATAGAGATTGTGAATGTTCATGGTTCTGGATTTAAACTGGTAGAAAAATAATCAATAATTTAGTGCGCATTATCCTGCTATATATTTATGTATTCTTGAGTATAAGCCAAACGCACGCCCAACAACAATATCAAGACAGTTTAA
>JBIINH010000138.1:0-6453 GCA_044337585.1 Bacteroidia bacterium | reverse complement strand
AATACCAAAGCTCAAGCAAAAAAGGTTGTAAAACCAGCAGCAAAGGCTAGCAAAGGGAAAAGTAGTAAAGTTGCAAAGCCTGTAAAAAAAGTTACTAAACCTGTAGCTAAAAAGGCACTTGTAAAAAAGGTAAAGGCTAGCAAGCCGATTGCAAAAAAGTCATCAAAACCCGTTGCTAAAAAAGTTGCTTCAAAAAACATAAAAGTAACCAAACCCGTTGCTAAAAAAGTTGCTTCGAAAAACATAAAAGTAACCAAACCCGTTGCTAAAAAAGTGAAGATAGTAGCTAAGAAAGTAGTAGCAAAAAGCAATAAAGCTACAAAGCCTGTTGCAAAGAAAGTTGTAGCGAAGAATTCAAAAAAAGTAGCTAAAACGATTACAAAAAAAGTAGTTGCCAAAAAAGTAGCTATCAAACCTGTTGCGAAAAAAGTTGTAGCTAAATCAATTAAAAAAGTTGCTGTAAAACCTTCTAAGCCAGTAAAGAAAGTAGCTACAAAACCGATAGCCAAAGTGCCCGTAAAAAGCAGTAAAGTTGTAAAGCCTGTGGCTAAACCTGTAGCTAAGCCTACGGTAAAACCTGTAGCTAAGCCAGTAGCCAAATCAGCAATAGCCGCACCTGCCGCAGTAAAAACTACACCTAAACCGGTTGAAGTAGTTACAAAACAGAGTTACAAGAAACCAGCACCATCAGCTATCGAAATTAAAGATCCAGTTGTTGAAACAGGAAACACCAAAAGATATAGTGATGTTGAACTTGAAGAGTTTCGCCAGATTATTAATCAAAAGCTTAGCATATCTAGAGAAGAATTGAACAATTTGATGGATCAAATGCAAAATCCAGGTATCAATGCGGGTGATGATTCGGACAATTCATACAAAACACTTGAAGATGGTTCATCTACAGCTGACAAAGAACAGCTAGGACAATTGGCAGCACGACTACGTAAGTTCATTGAAAATTTGGAAAATGCAATGGTACGAATCGAAAATAAAACTTACGGTATCTGTAAAGTAACCGGAAAACTAATTTCAAAAGAACGTTTGCGTGCAGTGCCACATACAACTTTGAGTATGGAAGCAAAAATGCAGCAATACAAATAAATTTTACTTTTAATTTAACTAATAGGGGATGTATGTCCCCTATTTTTGTTTAATACCAATTGGCAAAATGAAATTTTTACATAATCGCTTGTTTCCTTTATTTGTATTGATAATCATATTAATTATTGACCAATGGTCGAAATTTTTTATTAAAACACATTTCTTCTTAGGCGAAGAAATAAGTGTATTGGGCAATTGGTTTAGGTTACATTTCACTGAAAATTATGGAATGGCTTTTGGATTAGAGTTTGGTGGCAAAACAGGAAAACTCATTCTGACTTTTTTTCGCATTGTAGCTGTTATAGCAATGGGTTGGTATATCACACAATTGCAAAAAGAAAATGCAAAGCCAGGCTATATACTCTGCTGGACCTTAATAATGGCAGGTGCTTTAGGAAATATCATTGATAGTGTGTTTTATGGAGTATGGTTTCAATATGATGAATGGTTTCATGGTAGGGTGGTGGATATGTTTTATTTTCCAATCATACAAACCACAATTCCAGAAAATTTTCCAATATGGGCTGGCGAAGATTTTGAATTTTTTAGACCAGTATTTAATGTTGCAGATGCATCCATCAGTGTTGGTTTTATCACTCTACTCTTATTTCAAAAGCGATTGACGCATCAACCTGAAGAAGTAGAAAATCAACCAGAACAACGGCCTGACCAGTCTTAAAATACAATATGCCCAATATTGACTTAGCTTTATATTACCAATTATTGGGATTGCCTAAGGAAGCATCAATAGATGATATAAAACAAGCATTTAGGAAAAAAGCCAAACAATTACACCCTGACCGCAACAAACATCCTGAGGCACATAAACAATTTTTGCAAATTATGGAGGCATATGAAATGCTCACCCAGAAGCGCGAAATGCCTTTTTTTGCAATCCCCACAAAAGATGAGTTGCATAAAAGAGCTCGCGAAAAAGCCGCCAAAGCTGCCCGCTTGAGGTATGAGGAATTCCTTAAATCGGATTATTATAAATACACCAACGCCATTTCGCAGGTAATTGATATCTTCATTATTCTTTCTGTTTTGGCATTTGCCGTCTTTATCATTTATCAATTACTTAGTGCTTCGTTGATTATCCCTGCTTTGCTTGTTATGTTATTGCTCTCTGGTATCAGTTTAGTTATTTATAAATATGTCATCATACCACGCGATATAAAATTGCGAGACTATATTCATTCGCTTTCGGTTTTTTTCAGGTTTACTTACACCCGGCTTTTTATCCTGGGCATCATAAATATTATTATATTTCTGAGAATAGGCTTGCTTACACTGGTACCTACGCTACCACTGTTTCTGTTGTATGCTTTGGGTATAGTTTTCGGTATACTGGCTGCAAAAATTATTAGGTTGCGCATAAAAATGTATTTGCCGATGCTATTTCCTTTTCTAATGAGTTTATTGCTTGCGGTCAATTACATTTTTACGGTTCGTGAGTTTGCCCAAACGTATGATGTGGAGTATCTACACGATACGTATACATTACACTTTACAAAAAATGAATTGCATGAATTTACCGGTGCACGTTTCTTTTTCGATCAAAGTCAACTGCGAAAAAGTCGCTATGCACTATATGTTTTTGAAGAAGGTTGTCTGGGATTTACCGTGGTAAAGCAACGGATTGTAATTTGAGATCACGCCTATGGCGTGACAAGTTTAGGATTTGTGATTTACGTCTCGCTTCTCGCCTCGTACTTCTTTCTTCTCCCGTATCACATTCTCACTTCGCTTGCGGCCTAAAGAATTCCATTTTACCTGATTTCATGTCGTTCAGGTTCCAGGTGTTGGATATAACTTTGCGCACATTGTTTACATTTTGTTCGGCAATCACGAGTTCATTGTTTGATTTCACCTCATATACCACAGCAGTGTGATGAATCATTTTCCAACGGGTAATGCTGGTTTCGGTTTTCGATTCCATGGTTACGTTGCTAATCTGAATAATATCGCCCGGCATCAAAGCTGCTTTGGTGCGGTCAACCGGTTTTCCAAAACCAAATGGAGGAGTCCACTTTGCATTGGCGTAATTGAGGGCTTCGCTGGCAAGATCCCAACATTCGCCCTTGCCTACTTTTTTGCCCATCACCGATTTTACATATTCAATCACTTTTGCATTAGTAGGCGGTATATTATCGGATGTAAATCCAAATACTACAATCAGTGAAAGCGTGAATAAGGATATGCGTGTCAATTTCATGATAGCTATATTTTATGGATTAACATTCTCCAACCTTATTTGTTCATCACCCGATTTGTATGGTACATAGGTCACAATAAGCTGAAACATTTCATCGGTGGTTTTCATGCTTCCTTCACGTTCACGAATTTCGCGAGGTGGCGAAAACGGGTTGTTGGGATTCTTGGCTGTGTTGTCATACACACCTTCCACATATATGGTGGTGCCGCGTGGTATTTTCAGCAGGTTTTTAAACTGATAAAAGTATTGCCACCGAAAATCCCAGTTGTTGATGCGGATAAGCGGGATGGTGTCGCCCGAAGGTTTTACCGCATAAGCCCAGAAACTTTTACCAATAAGGTGCATGTGTGGCACAATGGTGATGAGTGAAATATCTTCGGGTATTGTTGCTTTAATATGAAATTTTTGAATTGTATTTGGCGGAACAATCAACTCAGGTTCTACTTTTGCAATGCCGAGCGTACCCATTTGAAATTCTTTTACATCACGCAACGGTGGTTTACTGCCAAAATATATTTTGTAATAAGAACTGTCGGTAGCATCAATGGGAGTGGGGCCATAGTGAAGGTCGTTCAGGTAAAAAGCGCTTTTCTTTTTCACTCGATATCCGCCAATTTCTGCAGGGTAAAAACTGAACAATGCACCTGGCAAATAATTGCTCACACTTGGTGTCATAGATGGATAACTCCCGTCATCATTTAGCAGGCCCAATTCTTTGTGCAGCGAATTGCTTTTGCTTTGGTCCTGGTTCACAAAAGTTTTTCCGGTATTCAGCACTTTTTTCTTTTGATGTTCATAGGTAATCAGGTGCGTGTTTACATGATGCACCAATTTATTGTTTCCCGGCACAAACTCAATAGCCCGAATATAGGTGTCCTGTGGAAACTCAACCGGAATTTTAATCATCAGAAAAAGATCTTCGTTATTGCCTTTCAGTTGTATGCGGGGCACTTTCACAACCAAATCCGGTTCGCCCAGGTGAAGCTCTTCTTTGAGCGATTGGGTATTGAACACCATGGTGGTATCGCCTTTGGGCATGCCGGTTTCAATCCATTTTTCAAATACAGAAATCTGTTCATCCGTAAGGTAAAGTTCGTTGGCAAAATGGCTGTAGGTAGGGTCGGCAGGCCATGGCGGCATGATGCGTTTGGTGATTACTTCGCGAATGAGTTTGTGTTTGGGCGCAATTTCATCATACGAAATTAGGCTGAAAGGAGCAGGTCCTTCTGGCATGTGGCAAGGCGCACAGGTTTTGTGCATCATGGGTGCAATATGCTGGCTGAAGGTGATGCCTTCAGTAATTTTTGTTTGATTAGTGCAAGCACCAAACATCATTACAATTGCATAGCATAAAATCAGCGTATCTCTCAATCTTCTATATAACATCCGATAGGTTCTGTTTTGGTTACCCTAATGGGTTGATTTGATAGAATTGCTTCCAGTGCATCCTGCAGCTCGCGTTCGGTAATTACCTTGCGTTTTTTGCCCAGTTCATAAGCCCAGTTGTCAATGCGGCCTCGGTACCTTACTGTATTTTTATTATCCAATACAAACACTTCAGGTGTTTTGGTGGCTTTCATTTGCGCTGTAAACTGTTTTTTTAAGTCGAAATACATTGGAAATGAAATGGAATATGTTTGCATAAATGCCTTCAGTTCACTTGCAGTAAATAGTGTTCCCGGAACGATGCCATAAAATGCCACACCCTGAGGCGCATACTTTTTGTTGAGGTTGTTTAGTGTTAGCGAATAACTTTGGCACAACGGACACTCGGGCGACATCATGATGAAAACCGTGGCTTTTGTACCGGGTTTGGGTGTTACAGGTTTGCCATCCATTTCCGTTAGGCCATATTCAGTTGTTGACACAGCAAAAAATTGTAGGATTAACAGTATGTATGCCGGCAAGTGATTCATGCAACAAATTAACCCAAAATATGACACAGATTTGCACACTTCAAATCAAAATGCCCGTTAAGGTGTTGTTAAATTATAAACCCAATAAACAATAGCGATGAAGAACTGTTTAAAATTAATAAACTTTAGCCTGATATTGCTGCTATTCATAGCATGCGACAGCCAAGTAGTAAAAAGTCAGCAACCCGATAAACAATCACAAAAAACAAATATGTCACAAACAGATACCATTACCCTCGGAGCCGGATGTTTCTGGTGTGTAGAAGCTGTGTTGCAACAGGTAAACGGTGTAGTCTCTGTAAAATCAGGCTACAGCGGAGGCAGCATTAAAAATCCAACATATAAAGAAATTTGCTCGGGCCTAACCGGACATGCAGAAGTTTGCCAAGTGGTGTATCAACCCGATGTGATTTCATTACCTGAATTATTAAAAATATTTTGGTACACGCATGACCCTACCCAACTCAACCGCCAGGGTAATGATATAGGAACTCAGTACCGCTCGGCTATATTTTACCACAATGATTCACAAAAGCAAATAGCTGAAACACTTAAAGCCGAACTGGATAAATCAGGAGCATGGGATAAACTAATTGTTACAGAGATATCGGCATTCACCATTTTTTATACTGCTGAAGATTATCACCAAAACTATTACAACGAAAATTCCGACCAACCTTACTGCAGCTATGTGATTAAACCCAAACTTGAAAAGTTTGATAAAGTATTTAGTGAATATAAGAAGAAGTAGGATGAAAGAAGAAAGAAGAAAGAAGAAATAAGGAAGACTTGAGAAAATTTAGTCTAGTTTATATCTATCGTCTTTAGTCTGATAATTCATTCAGGCATTCTAACATTCCCCCTCGCTTACCCTAAACCAAAAGGGCACCTACGCGCAAAGCACATATTATTTTACAGATGTCAAAGCTATAGTTAAAGTTGGGAAGAAATATATAAGTTTTCAAGGTAGTCCAAATTCTCGCCAAAGTTCTGATTCCAAACAGAAGTAAACTCGTTTCTCGTTAACACATTTTCACATTCCGCTTTTCCTTCATTAATGCATTCTCACACTTGTCATACCATAGGCTTGGTTTCAAATCCCAAATCACAAAACTCAAATCATCAACGCTCTTCTATACATCCCAACCGTATTTTGCAATCCGAGGTAGAGCGAATCGCAGATGAGGGCATGTCCAATGCTTACTTCAAGCAGGGCCCTAA
>JBIINH010000018.1:0-20985 GCA_044337585.1 Bacteroidia bacterium | reverse complement strand
TAGTTTATTAATATGGAATTATCTGCCGATTGGTGCAGAAGGAATGTTTGCCATTTGCGAAATTTCTTTGGCCAATTCAGGGCGATTGGTGGTTTGTGCAATATTCATTGCGTAGCCAAGCATATCGTTGGCCTCATTTACTTCTGTGGCCACCTGCTGGTATTTGCTCGAGCCCTTAAAGCTGGCAAAATACTTTTGCTTTTGCGCATACTGTTTAGCCACCCTTCTAATTTGCTCGTCACCTTTTTCCATAGCTCCCGCGCCATAGTATGCCTGGCCAATAGCCAAGTTCAACTGATTGTATGCCACGTTTTCCAGGGGCATCACCTCCACACTTCTGTCCAATGCGGCTATGGCTCTTGCGGTATCACCTTCTATGATAAGTTTGGCACCAAGGCGGTAAAATAGGTTGCGGTAATTATTGGTTTGGCGCAAAATAGTTTCGTCCATATAAATACCCGGCTTATCCATATTTCCCCACTTAAATTTGTTCATCATGTTGTCAAACAAAATATCGGTATTGATACTTCCCATCGTGCCTTCGTTTGGCTCATTGTTTAGTATGGGAACCAATTGGTAAACCAACCCGTTGATACGGAAATATTGCTGCATATTTAAATACACATCGCTGCCTGTAGTGATGGCAAAGCAAATAGGACGAGTCCAATCTGTTGAAGCAACAATGTCAAGCGTAACCAAGTCTGCCTTCATCAAAGCGTTGTTTCCAATTTCCCATTTGATGGTATCTACTATTTTATCCCAGTCTTTTTCCGGTACCACTCCCGATTTTTTTACTTGCTCTTTATCAACCAGCATATAAAATTTCTTGGTTGGGAAATAATTAAAGGACTCCCCTGAGTTTGATTGCACTTGTGCCAGCGGATCATTGTCATCATTGATAAACTGTATGATGTTTTTTAGCGGATAATGGTCTGTTTGATTCATTCCGTAGCGCTGAGCAATTTGCGGGTTATTGTAATACACCACGTAGTTTCTTTTTTCTCCGATGTATTTGTCTCTTGTCATACTAAAAGGCACTTCTTCGCTATCATATACTTTGCGTTTCAAATTATCCGTATACCAATCGGTATTTAATAAGCTTAGGTTGATGATGCGCACATCGGAGCGGATACCTTCTACATTTTGAGCATACCACAGCGGATAGGTATCATTATCGCCATTGGTAAATAAGATGGCATTTGGCGGACACGACTCAAGGTAGTTGATGGCAAAATGCAATGCAGTGTAGCGGTTTGCACGGCTGTGATCGTCCCAGTTTTGGTTGGCCATTAAGTATGGAACACCGGCAAGTGTAGCCACGGTAACTGCTCCTGTTGCCATTGCCGGATTTAGTTTTTTCGAAAGCCAATCAATCAATGCAAGCACTCCCAATCCAATCCAAATCATAAATGTTTGGTATGAACCCACATAGGCATAGTCTCGTTCGCGGGGCTGATGAGCCGGGAAATTCAGATAAAGAATGATAAAAAATCCGGTGAACAAGAAGAGTGTCGTAACAACAATGGCATCTTCTCTAGATTTTTTATAATGCCATATCAACCCAATAATTCCTAATAACAATGGCAAGAAGAAATAAGTGTTGCGGGCTTTGTTGTTTGCCATATCGTCCGGCAAATTATCTTGAGGACCAAGTCGCATTTTATCAATGGCTTTTATTCCACTAATCCAATTTCCGCGAAGTACATCACCAAATCCTTGGTCATCATTTTGTCGGCCAACAAAGTTCCAAAAGAAATACCTCCAATACATAAAACCAAGCTGGTAACTCAATAAGAAATCTATGTTTTTTCCAAAGGTTGCTTTTTTGCCTTCGGGTATTTTTTCCCATTGACGATATGCTTGCACGTGATCGGCCCTATCGCTCCACATCCGCGGAAAAATAGTTTGGTCTTTTGCATCATACACACGAGATATTTTTTCACCGGATTCTATATACTTATCTCCTTCGGGTCTATAATTCATTTCTCCCTTTTTAATTTCAACCGGTTTGGCATAAAAATATTGTCCATAAACCAAGGGGTTTTCACCGTATTGCTCGCGATTAAGGTATGACAACAATGTGAATGGGTTTTCAGGATTGTTCATATCAATTGCCGGATTGGCATTTGAGCGTATAAGCACCATAGCGTATGATGAATATCCGATGATGATAAAACTCACACACAGGGCTATAATATTAACCAGAGCCGCACCCACTTTTTGTTGAAAAAGGGCAAAATATATTGCTGCGCCAAGTATTCCCCAAAGTATCAAACCGCTTAATGAGGCATTAATGATAAATGAAGTAAGCGCCATAAATAAATATGCAGCTGTTGCAATGTATAAGCCAAGCTTGCTCTTCGTTTGTGTATGATGTATTACCCCAAATAAAAACAACCCGATGCAAGCAACCATAGCATAAATACCTATATTGAAACCCATGCCTAACACATTGGTAAATAAATAATCAAATTTGGTCATTAGTGAAGGCATTCCTGGAATAATTACAAACTGTACTGTGCCAATGGCTGCAATAGCCACTGCCGAAGCTTTAATAAATCCATTTCTTGTAAACTCAAATTTCTTGAAATAATATACGTAAACTACAGCAGGAATAACAAGAATACTTAACAAATGGACACCAATAGCCAACCCTACCAAATATGAAATTAAAATTAGCCAGCGATCGGCATCTTTTTCCTGTGCAATATTTTCCCATTTAAGAATGCACCAAAACGTAACCGTTGTAAAAAAACTAGAGTATGCGTATACCTCTGCCTCTACTGCCGAAAACCAAAAGGTGTCGCTAAAGGTTAGGGTAAGCGATGCCACCAATCCGGCAACCATAATTCCGAAAGTTTTTACGGGCGTTAAATCTGCATCGTTTGATGCAATAATTTTTTTGCCCAAATGCGTAACTGTCCAAAACATAAACAATACCGTTAATGCACTGGTCATGCCCGAAACCATATTTACCCAATATGCTACTCGGGTGATATCATCACCGGCTAGCAATGAAAACAATCGCCCGGTCATTAAAAACAAAGGCGCACCAGGAGGGTGACAAATTTGCAGGCGATAAGCTGCGGAAATAAACTCCCCGCAATCCCAAAAACTAACGGTTGGTTCAAGCGTCATGGCGTAAGTAACCAATGCCACAGCAAAGGCAACCCATCCCAACGTAATGTTAATCAGTTTGTAACTTTTCATTTTGTTATAATAATTCGTGTTTTAAAAGCTTTGACAAAGTGAGCAAATATAGACAGCCATTAGAATTATGCAAGAACGAATACTAGCCTAAGCTATTGTATCTATTCTCTTATCATTTTCTTAATATTGCTTTATGGCTTAGTTTAATGTGTGAACCAAAAATTTGTTTTTTTACAAAAAAGTAATACATTCGCAGCCGTATTAATCGTAGTTAGTAGAGGGGACCGCAAGTCCCCTCTTTTTTTACAAAATGGATATTGTACAGCAAATAACTGAATGGCTAAACGACCTTGAAGACAAAAGCGTTTTTTTGGTTTCTATTGATTGGAAACCGGGAAACAAGCGTCTTAGTGTATTGCTAGATGGCGATGAGGGTATAAGTATTGAGCAATGCCGCAAAGCAAATAGGTTAATCTCTAACTGGCTTGATGAAGCTGAGTTTACTGAAGAGCACTACATTTTGGAAGTTTCGTCCCCTGGCGCTGACAAGCCACTATTGCTTAATCGCCAGTATCCAAAACATATTGGCCGAGAACTAGAAGTGAAGTTGCAAGGCGAAAGCGTGATTGTTGGGAAGCTACAATCGGTTGATGAGGATAAAATTGTATTGAAATTACAAGACCAGAAAAAAAGATATACGGACCAATGTAAGTTAAAAGAAATCTATTGGACCGAAATTAAAGAATCAAAAGTGATCATTAGTTTTAAATAAAAATTATAATACCAATCATATGCATAGTATAGGACTTATCGACTCGTTTAGTGAGTTTAAGGAGTTTAAAAACATCGACCGCGTAACCATGCAACGTGTGTTAGAAGATGTATTTCGTACCATGTTGCGCAAGCGCTACGGCAACGATGACAATTTTAACGTAGTTGTAAATGACAGCAACGGTGACCTTGAGATTTGGCAAAACAGAACCATCGTACATGATGGAGAAGTAGAAGATGAAAATGCACAAATCTCATTAAGTGATGCACGCAAAATTGAAGCCGACTTTGAAGTTGACGAAGAAGTTGCCAGCGAAGTGAAGCTAGAAATATTTGGTCGCAGGGCCATCCTCTCTGCTCGCCAAACATTAATGTCGAAGGTGCTTGAGCTTGAAAAAGACGAATTATACAAGAAGTATAAAGACCGTGTGGGCGAAATTGTTACAGGAGAAGTTTACCAAATCTGGAAAAAAGAATTAATGATTTTGGATGATGAAGGCAATGAATTACTATTACCAAAAACAGAAATGATTGGTGCCGACCATTTCAAAAAAGGCGATAGCATCCGTGCAATTGTTCTTAAAGTTGAGATGTATAATGGCTCGCCTCGCATTATCCTTTCTCGCACCTCGCCAGTAATGCTGGAACGCTTGTTTGAGCAAGAAGTGCCTGAGATTTTGGATGGGGTGATTACGATCAAGAAAATTGTGCGCGAGCCGGGCGAACGCGCCAAAGTTGCTGTTGAATCTTATGATGACCGTATTGATCCTGTTGGAGCTTGTGTGGGTATGAAAGGTTCACGTATACACGGCATTGTTCGCGAATTGCGCAACGAGAACATTGATGTGATAAACTACACGAACAATATGCAATTGCTTATTCAGCGTGCTTTGAGTCCGGCAAAAATTACTTCTATCAAAATTGAAGAAGAATCAAAGCGTGTAGCAGTATTCTTAAAGCCCGACCAAGTTTCTCTTGCCATTGGCAAAGGTGGACATAATATTAAGCTAGCCGGAAAATTGGTTGACATGAATATTGATGTTTACAGAGACGAAGAAGGAATTGAAGAGGATATTGACTTAGATGAATTTACAGATGAGATAGACGAGTGGATAATTGACGAGTTGAAAAAAATTGGATGTGATACCGCTCGCAGTGTGTTGGTGCTTACAGATGAGGACATCGTCAGAAGAAGTGAATTGGAAGAAGAAACGGTGAAGGAAATTCGCAAAATTCTTCAATCTGAATTCGAATAATAGCTGTCAATAATTACGAACCTACCTACAGTAAATTATAACTCAAAAAAAAGACGTATTATCGCAGATTGAATGACGGAAACAACAGGAACCATAAGAATAAGTAAAGTAGTTAAGGAGATTGGTGTTGGAATCAGCACCATCGTTGAGCATTTATCATCTAAAGGATTTAAAATAGACAGTAATCCTAATGGGAAAATTACGGAGGAGCAGTACCAAATTTTGCTCAATGATTTTCAAAGTGATAAAAAGACGCTTGAAGATGCCAAACAACTAACAACTTCGAAGCAAAAAGCACCGAAAAAAGAAGAAGTTTTGTTGGTTCCTGAAGTAAAGCCTAAGGTGGTTCGCAATAAAGACGAGGAAGAAGAAGACAGTATTCTTATAAAATCAGGATTGGTTCCAGAAAATGCTGCAAAGACAGAACCCACAACAGCCAAACCTGAGAAGGTTGAGCCTTTAGAAGAAGAATTGCCAAAAGCAGAAGAAGAGAAGAAAACCGGATTAAAAGTGATGGGCAAAATTGATTTGGATGCCGGCAAAAAATCTAAAAAAACAACAGAAAAACCTACTGTTAAAAAAGAGGAGCCGAAAAAGGAAATCAAAAAAGAAATCAAAAAAGAGGAGCCGAAAGAAGAAATTGCAACTCCAACCGAGCCGACTATAGTTACTCCTGAAACAGAAAAAACCGATGAGGTTACAACGCCAATTGCCGAAGTAGTTGAGCCACAGATGAAGGAGCCTAACTATGAAAAACTATCTGGCCTTAAAGTAATGGGCAAAATAGTGTTACCTACTGAACAATTAGGATTTAAAAAACCAAAACCAGTAGCCTCATCTGATGAAAGTCAGGCGAAGAAAAAAAGAAAACGTAAATCAAACATTGTAAGCGGTAGTGAAAATGCCGAAAAAGCAAAACCAGATCCTAATCAGGTTAGAAGAGATCCTAAACAGCGTTTTGACAACAATAAACCGCGATATGGAAAAAGCAAAGAGCCTGAGGTAAAATCTGAAATTACCGAAAAAGAAATTCAAGACAAACTAAAAGAAACGCTTGCCCGATTAAACCCAGGAAGCAAGCAACCCAATATTGGTGCAGTTCGTTCCAAAATACGTAAACAAAAACGCGATGCTGCTGCTGACAAAAGAGAAGAAGCAGCAATGGAAGATGAATTGTCGCAAAAAGTGCTCAAGGTAACAGAATATGTAACGGCAAATGAATTGGCAAACCTCATGAATGTGCAGGTAACCCAAATTATTAGTGCATGTATGACTTTGGGTATGATGGTTTCCATCAACCAACGCTTAGATGCCGAAACCATAACCATAGTAGCCGATGAGTTTGGATATACAGTTGAGTTTACAACAGCTGATGAGGTAGCAGATATTGAAGAAGTAGAAGACCGCCCTGAAGATTTATTACCTCGCCCTCCTATCGTTACCGTAATGGGTCACGTAGATCATGGTAAAACCTCTTTGCTTGATTATGTGCGTAAAGCAAATGTAATTGCAGGCGAAGCGGGTGGTATCACCCAACATATCGGGGCATATGAAGTAACCCTTGCCTCTGGAAAAAAAGTTACCTTCCTTGATACTCCCGGTCACGAAGCGTTTACAGCGATGCGTGCACGTGGTGCAAAAATTACCGATATTGTAATTATTGTGATTGCAGCTGATGACAGTGTTATGCCACAAACAAGAGAAGCCATTTCCCACGCACAAGCAGCTGGCGTTCCCATTGTTTTTGCCATCAACAAAATAGATCGTGATGGAGCAAATCCTGATAAAATTCGCGAACAGCTTGCAGGTATGAATATCTTGGTTGAAGAGTGGGGTGGTAAGTATCAATGCCAAGAGATTTCAGCTAAAAAGGGACAAAATATTGATGCGCTTCTAGATAAGGTTTTATTAGAAGCAGAAATGCTTGACCTTAAAGCAAACCCAAATAAATTAGCCGTAGGCAGTGTAATTGAAGCCACCCTTGATAAAGGTAGAGGCATCACTGCAACAGTGATGGTTCAGGCTGGTACCATGCGTGTAGGTGAACCTCTTTTAGCCGGAGTTCACAGTGGCCGCGTACGTGCCATGTTTGATGAGCGAGGCAAAAAAATTACCTCGGCTGGTCCTTCAACCCCTGTTGTGTTATTAGGATTAGAAGGCGCACCACAAGCAGGTGATAAACTCTTTGTGACAAAAACAGAACAAGAAGCAAAAGAAATAGCCAACAAACGCACACAACTTTTACGCGAGCAAGGCATAAGAACCCGCAAACACATTACTCTCGATGAAATTGGAAGACGACTTGCTATCGGAAACTTCAAAGAACTGAAAGTGATTGTAAAAGGAGACGTGGATGGTTCGGTAGAGGCTTTGAGTGATTCATTAATTAAATTGTCTACTGAAGAAGTACAGGTAAGTGTAATTTATAAAGGGGTAGGTCAAATTTCGGAAAGTGATGTATTGCTTGCATCTGCTTCTGATGCTATTATCATTGGATTTCAGGTAAGGCCTTCGGCACAAGCAAGAAAACTTGCCGAAAATGAAAGTATTGACATTCGCTTGTATTCAATCATTTACAAAGCTATTGAAGAAATTAAGGCTGCAATAGAAGGTATGCTTGAGCCAACAACTGAAGAGAAAATTACAGGTAATGTAGAAATACGTGAAGTATTTAAAATCAGCAAAGTGGGAACTGTTGCGGGCTGTATGGTTACTGATGGAAAAATTTTCCGCAACAATAAAATTAGACTTATCCGAGATGGGGTTGTTATCTTCTCTGGAGAGCTCTCTTCTCTTAAACGTTTTAAAGACGATGTAAAAGAGGTTGCTTCAGGATATGATTGCGGGATTACTATTGCCAATTACAATGATATTAAAGAAGGTGATCAAATTGAATCATACGAAATCGTTGAAACAAAACGTAAATTAAAATAGTGCGCCAAAATTGCTTTGCATTTAGGTCGTTTTTTTTTACATTCTAATAGTTACTTGTTTTGAAACAACATTGCTATTTTTGGGTTTAATAGTTCGAGTATATGCCAACTGCAATAACCAATGATGTAAAGATAACGGTTGAGGTAACCTATCAAGGATCGAACTCAAAAACCGATTTAATGCATGCCTTTGCATACCGTATCACGATTATCAATAGTGGTGACCACACTATTAAACTCCTTCGAAGGCATTGGTTTATTTTCGATACATTAATCGGCCATAAAGAAGTAGAAGGAGAAGGAGTTGTTGGGGAACAGCCAATCATTGAACCAGGAGAAAAGCATGTATATGTTTCTGGTGTGGCTATCGAATCCCTTTTTGGTTACATGCACGGAAACTATTTAATGGAAAGGTTGATTGACGGAAATGGTTTTAAGGTAAAAATTCCCCTCTTCAAACTGATTCCTAATTTTATCTGCAATTAAGCAAACTTGCTTTTTTAAAACCGATTCTTATTTTTGAATCAAACATTATAACAAACACCATGAAAAATACGTTGAAATTTACACTAGGCCTTTTGGTTTTATCCGTGACTTTAGTTTTCTGTTCGAAAGACGATGACAATAACAGTACTTCCACAACAGCAACTACTGCAACTACTGCTACTACCGCTACAACATCTACTACCTCTTCAGGTACGTCCAATTATTTTATTTCGGGTGGTACCACCATCAACTTAACTTCTACACTGTGTGCAAACACCAATGACACCATTTTTTCTGAAGTTATTCCAATCTCCACAGTTAGTGGTCTTGCGGCTGATGGCAGTATCATTTATGCTTCATTTTACCGTGGTGCAAATCCTGTAGCTTCTCAGGGAAATTACTTCTCTGTGGACGATGAATCTAATCTTGCTGCCGGCAAATGCTTTATATCAGGACTTGACAAAACGAGAGAGGAGATTTTGCTAATAAAACCAAACCTTCAAATTACTTTGAAGAATAATAACGGAAAGTTAACGGTTGAGTTTAGCGATAAAACCTTTGATGCTGAAAGTGCTACGTTTAGTGGTACGCGTCAGGTATCGGCAAAATTTGGATGCAACTAATATCCAATTAGAACTTTTTAAAGGCTGCGCATTTTGTGCAGCCTTTTTCATTTTATGCCTTACTAATGTATAATCGTCTTATAAACCATATTTCCATTGATAGTCGTGCATTATCATTAATGCGTATTGCAATAGGCTTGGTATTAATTTGTGACATTATACTTCGGCTGCCATTTGCCCAAGCCTTCTATGGGCCAAATGGCATTTACCCTACCAAAGACTTTTATGTGCAATCAGCTTGGTTTAATCAATTGTCGTTTCATTTACTGGGTGGAGAAGCCCTTCAGTACGCTTTGCTTGTCATGCACTTGTTTATTGCTGTTTTATTGCTTTTGGGAATACAAACCCGATGGGCAACAGTAATTTGCTGGGTACTTCTTGTTTCTTCCCACAACCGAAATCCTTTTATTCTTCAGGGTGGGGACGATTTGTTGAGGCTTGTGTTATTTTGGTGCATATTCTTACCCTGGGGAAGGCATTTTAATTATAAAAAACAAGAAAAGCCTATTGCAATAAACGGTATGGCAGCATGGGCGCTTATATTACAAGTGTTGTCTGTCTATTTCTATTCCGCGATGATGAAGGGGCCCGAATGGCATACGCATTTTTCTGCTGTTTGGTTTGCTTATCAACTCGATTCGATAACTTATCCTTTGGCAACATATCTATTAAATTTTCCGCAATTACTAAAAGTGCTAACGCTGTTGGCATTTCTTTTTGAACTCTTGATACCATTAGTGGCAATTGTGTTTTTTCCAAACCCACCCACCCGTATTTTTGCTTTCGTAAGCATTGTGGCCTTTCATCTATGGAATGCATCCACGCTGCTTATTGGTATATTTCCTTGGGTAGGAATTGCTTGTGCTTTGGTTTTGCTTCCTCCAACCATTTTTATTCGAAAGCAAACAAACCCAGAAATCACTTCAAGTCTCAATCAGCCTGCGTCCTTAATTGTGCAAGTATTATTTTTGGCGGGCATTGTTTACACACAAATATGGAACTTAAACAATACGGCTGTTTTGCCTTACAAAATGACTAATGAAATAGCGTTTGCAGGAAACCTATTTCGGTTAGATCAGAGTTGGGGGATGTTTGCACCCGGTGTACTAAAAGATGACGGCTGGTTTGTGCTGAAAGCAGGTGACCAAGACCTCATCCACAACAGAAGGTTAATAACCATTACAGAAAACCCATCACAAAGAAGCGATTTGTTTGCAAATGACCGATGGCGTAAATTAGGAGAAAACATTTCACAACCTCGGTTTTATTTTCTTCAAAAACCTTTTTGTAGGTACGCACTAAATACATTGTACCCATCAAATGCAGACAGTGCTACATTGTATTTTATAAACAATTTGACTACTACAAAGGGCACAAATCAGCCCCTAGAAATAGAACTGTGTAGTTGCAGCGCTATGGCTGCACATCCATAAGTTGCACATCAAAAATGAGGGTTGCATTTGGCGGTATCACACCTCCTGCGCCTTGCTCTCCATATGCTAGATTAGAAGGGATAATCAATTTCAGTTTGTCGCCTATTGACATTAATTTAATACCTTCTTCCCACCCCGGAATCACACGGCCTTCGCCAAGTTTAAAAGAAATCGGTTGGCCTCGTTCAAGTGAAGAGTCAAACACTTTTCCATCCATCAAATAACCGGAATAATGTACAGATACGGTTTTGCCGTTTTCGGCTTTGCTTCCTGCTTGTTGTGCTTTCTCAATAACGATATATTTCAAGCCGCTGGCTGTAGTAATGGTGTCTTTGCCTTTTGCATCAAATGGTTTTGGGCCTTCTTTTATTTGCATGAGTTCTACATCAAATATAATTGTTGCATTGGGTGGTATCACACCTCCTGCGCCTTGCTCACCGTAAGCTAAATTTGCAGGAATAATTAAACGCAATTTATCGCCAACCGACATCAATTGAATACCTTCATCCCAGCCTTTGATTACACGGCCCACTCCTATTGGAAGTTCAATGGGTTGGTCTCTTTCTCTAGACGAATCGAAAATTTTTCCATCTAGCAGATAGCCTGTGTAATGAACTGACACCACATCGCCTTTTGCGGGCTTGATGGTATTCTCTTTTGATCGAGAAACGACAATATATTGTAAACCGCTAGAGGTTGTTGTGGTATCTTTGCCTTTCACGTCAAATGGTTTTGGACCTTCAACCACACTCAATAATTCCACTTCAAATATTAACGTGGAGTTTGCTGGAATGTTACCTGTTTCTCTTTCGCCATAAGCAAGGCCGGGAGGAATGGTAAAAACCGCTTTGTCTCCAACTTTTAACAGGGCTATACCTTCATCCCAGCCCTTAATTACTTGGCCTTCACCAAGTTTAAAACTAAAGGGTTGGTTGCGGTCTTTTGAACTGTCAAATTTTGTCCCGTTGGTTAGGGTTCCGGTGTAATGTACAGAAACTTTACAGCCCGCTGTTGCCTGAATACCTTTGCCCTGCTCGGTAATTTTATATTTTAATCCGCTTGGTGTTGTATATTCCACGTTGAGTTTAATTTTTTTAGGCGCTGTTGATTTACTTTTTTGGGCAAATGCAGTTTGCATCACCAAAAATGAAAAAATAAATAAGGTTGTTTGCTTTAGCATGTTCTACTATTTAATATCCAACACTTCAAGATCGAAAATCAAACTTGAATAAGGCATTATTGGTCCTGAACCTCTTTCGCCATATGCAAGATTCCATGGAACGATAAGCTTATATTTTCCGCCTTTTTTCATTAGCATTACGCCTTCATCCCATCCTGGGATAACTTGACCTAGTCCTACTGCAAATTCAAATGGCTTTGATGGGTCTGAATTTTCATCAAATGTTTGTCCGTTGGTGAAATAGCCTTTATACAACATAGAAACCTGGTTGCCTTTAACAGCGGCTTTACCTGTTCCTTCTTTCTCTATAATATACATCAAACCCGATGCTGTAGTTTTTACATTTTGCAATCCCGCAACATAGGCTTTCAGTCCGTCTTCATCCATTTTGCGGTACGATTCCATTTGCTCCATATTTTTCTTTTGAAGCTCTTCTTGTGTAAACACATCTTCTACTTTCATCACAAAACGAATTCGTTCGCCTGGCTTAAGCCATGGTGGTGTAGGAACATTAAATGTTTTTTGGAAAAGCGAATCGGCACTAATATGAAACTCCACACTATCGCCTGCGCTTAGTTGCTCAAATACTTCCTTTAATGACGCTTCATCATATGGCAAATATTGTTTTTGGTCTGTGCTAAACGTTTCCATCAACACGGAGTCGGTTGACATAACCGACATGCGCAAATTGGCAAGAAACACATCTCCTTTTCCTGCCACTTTTCCTTCTTTGTCATCTTGTAATATTTTGTATTCTAAACCGCTTTCGGTTTTTTTGTACCCATTACACGCTGCAAGCATAATCGTTGCGGCTGCCAATAAAATTGCTGTTTTTTTCATGCTGTTTTTTATAATAAATATTGTTTGTAATCAATGATTGCTTCTTTAAATCTTTTTTCTACCTCCTCTAAAGGCTCTATGCTTTCGCCACCTGCAGCGCTAAAATGCCCTCCTCCATTAAAGTAAGTACGGGCAAACTCATTGGCAGGAAAGTTCCCTTTTGCCCTAAACGACATCTTACGGGCCACCGTTCTATCAACTATTAAAACCGAAAACCGAATGCCTTTGATAGATAGTCCGTAGTTAACTAGCCCTTCTGTGTCTCCTGTAATGATATTATATTTTTTAAGCTCCTCTGCAGTCACTGTAATAAGTACTGTGTGATATTCATGCAATACCTGCATTTTCTCACTCAAACAAAATCCAATAAATCGTGTTCGGTCTTCTGAATAGTTATCGTAAATATGATCAAAAATTATATTTGGCTGCGCACCTTTTTCAATTAATACTGCTGCAACACGATGGGTGCTTGGAAAGGTGCTACTGTGTTTAAATGATGCCGTATCGGTCATGATTCCTGCATACAAGCATGTGGCCATTTCTTTGTCCATTATATCTACTTTACCCATTTGCTCAATAAACAAAAAAACCAACTCGCAGGTGGAACTAGCTTGGGTAGTATGCAATGCATAGGCTGCAAAATTATCAGGTTGTAAATGATGGTCAATCATCACTTTCACTGCCGAAGATTTTTCAACCACAACTCCTAAGTCATTTATTCTTTTTAGGGCATTAAAATCTAGACAGAAAATAAAATCTGCTTCATTTACTAGGGTTTCGGAAAGTGCTGTATCCGCTTCATAATTTATAACAACCTCTTCTGATGGAAGCCATTTCAAAAAATCACCATAATCGGTCGGACTAACCACACTTGTTTGCACGCCAAGTTTTCGTAAAAAATGATATAGCCCTAAAGAGGAGCCAAGCGCATCAGCATCAGGCTTGTGATGAGTTGTAATAACGGCTTTTGTTTGTGCATGAAGCGCGTCTTTTATTTCAATGATATTATTCAGAATCGTATTTTTAATGGGCACGCAAATGTGAGAAAAAATGCTGACTTTGCTCTTACCAGATTAAATTTATTTTATGCAATGACTATTTAGTCGATTTTGTTGACATTGCGCAGATAAATCAAAATTGCTGTTTGTGAAAAAAGGCTATCTAATTATTGTTGTTTTAATGGCGCTTCTACTTGCATTGTGGGTATTCATGCGCTTTTACTTCAACGATTACTTGCTGGCCAAGTTGAAAAAAGAACTTGAAAAATCTTTTGGCACTTACTATAACCTCACGTTTACAGATATTGTTCCCGAAACCAACGGAAAAAATTTATCCATCCGCATTTATGGGGCCTCACTAAAATCAGATACAACCAATCACGAAATGCGTGAACTTTTTCCTGCCATATTTTTTACTTCTGAAAAATTAAGTGTAGAAAATATAGATGTATGGGCTTTGCTAATAAATAAAGAGCTCTTCGTTCGTTCGGTAGAGCTAGAATCCCCTGCACTTCAAACGTTCTTTCATAATCAAAAAAAGAAAACCAAGCCTGTTGTACAAACAGATAAGAAAAAAAACAGACCAAAAATAAATAGTCCCATTACACTCATCAGCATTGATAAAGTTGTTTTAGATAAGGGAAGTGTTCGGATTTCTAATAATAAAACGCCAGAAATTATTGCCTACTCCGGAAAAGATATTGGTGTAGAAATTACTTCCGTTAAATTTAATCTCGTCACGGGCATTTCTGCTCTTGATAGCACCCTATTTGAAAATATTAAATTCAAGATGGTTGATATCTTAATCAATCCTCAAAAAGGAGACCATTCAATTAAAGCAAATGCAATTGAAATCAATATTAAAGAAGACATATTTAAACTTTCTGGGGTGGCCTTGTTGCCACATAAAAACCTACTCAAACTGAGTAAAGAGGCTCAGTATCAAAAAACTTTTGCCAACTTATCGTTGGGAACTTTAACCATTAATGGATTTGAATTCAATAAACTGATAGATGGCATACTTAGGATTAAAAAAATACAACTGGATGGTGCCAAAATAACCTTGCTTCGAAACAAGCAAAAAGAGTTTGACAAATCCCTTATTAAGAAAAGCTTTCAAGATGCTTTACAAAACCCTGGCTTGGCATTGGATATTGATACCATCAAAATATCAAATAGCAAACTATTGGTAGACATCCTATTTAATAATCAACACAAGCCTGCGGAAATCATTTTGTCGAATATTTCAGGCAATATAACGCACCTAAAAACACATAGCAATAATAAGGAAACCATGAAGCTTGCACTTAGTGCAACGATTATGAAAACAGGAAAATTGCATTTTACAATGAGTGTTCCATTGAGAGGTCAAATACACAATTATCGTGCAGTAATTAAGCATATCGACCTCACAGAGTGGAATGTGATTATTGGGAAAGCCTCCCCTATAATAATTAAAAGCGGCTTAGGTAGAAAAGTTGTAATGAGTGGAACGGCAACCAACAATACCTCGCGCGGAAAACTAACTTTTATATATGATAGCCTTGATTGTGATGTGTATAAAAAGGATGAAAATGGCCGTCAAAAAAAATCATGGTTTTACAGTGTTGCAGCTAACAGCGCTATCCACTATTCCAACCCAATACATAAAAATGATAAACCTAGAGAAGTAGACTTTTATTTTGAGAAACAGCCCTTTCAAGGACAGTCAATGCTATGGATTGGCGGACTGGTAGATGGGATGATTAAAACCATGCTGAAAGATTTGGTATTGCAAAAGCTTGATAAAAAGAAGCACCGACATGATGCTAACTCTGAAAAGCAAAACAAGAGAACCAAGAAAAAAAAGACAAGGAAAAAAGAGTTGCATTAAGTAGTTTAAAATGCAGAAGTGTGCTGTCTAAAACGACTCGTTCAAATTCAAATAAAATGTTCGGCTTCCGTCTACCCCAATTGCATAGTCAAGTCTTAAGTTTACCCTTTCTTTTGGTATTGCCCTAATTCGAAGCCCCACTCCAGCAGTTGGTTTAACCTGATTAAATCGTTTCGTAATATTTGGGGAAACGGTGCCCATCCCGACAAAAAAAACAGCGTTAATGGGTTCAATAACGGTCTTTCTAAGTTCTGCTTGAAATGCCAGTGCGTCAAAATCCCTATAACGCCCAGCATAATAACCTCTTAAGAAAAACTCATTTCCCAATGTTCCCATCATTCTAAATGGTGCATTAACAGAATTTAATGTTGCATATCCTTGAAGAGCCAATACGTTTTGCTTCCACAACCTAAAGAAAGAACGACCTTCTGCTATAAGGTTATGAAAATTATAATCTCCTCCCATCGTTTCGTTATAGTTGGTATATTGTAAATCTACGAAAGAGCCCGATAAAGGATACACGATATTCTCTCTGTTATCATATGATACATTTACCCCATATCCTGATGCATTGTATCCTGTGTGTCCATTTACTAGACCTTGTTGAAGTTGTGAGGGTGTTTTGGTATAAGATACATCATACATAATCTCTAGATTGGCATGAACGCCTACATAAAAATTTTTCAAAACCATTCGAGAAAGCCGAAGCAAGGCTCTATGCATATAAAACCCATAAAGCTCTTGGTCTTCATTTTTAGTGTCAATCCCTATGCCCCAGTAATTTTCAGAAAAGTCTGTAAACTGATAGTGCGCTCTTATTAACCACTTATTATCTTTAGTAAAAATTTCGGCCCTTGGCCACACTGAAAATTGTTTATTTTGAGAATAAGAAATATTTACCCTTATCAAAGATAGCCTTGTCAAGGTGTTTGTATCTTTTGTTGGTCTAAAATAGTAGTTGTTTGATAGTCCCAAGATCCAGCGTGTTTCTGGCTTATAAGAAACCATGGGAACAATAATTAAGTAATTATTTTTAGGCTTTGACGCATCGCCTTGAATGATTTTATAAGTAAAATCAATTGTTCGTCCGATGAAGCCTTTTCTTTGCTGGGTAGAGTCTTGTGCCTTTACATAAACAGTTGCTACAAGAAACACCATTGCCATAATGGGTGTTTTTTTGATAAAAGATAATTTTTTTAGTGTAATCATCTGTTATGGCAAAAGCCTCCCATACATACGTGGAAACGGGATACTTTCTCTTACATGCGGTAGCTTACATACCCAAGTAACCAAGCGCTCTAGGCCTAAACCAAATCCTGAATGCGGAACAGAACCAAATCTCCTTAGATCCAAATACCATTCAAATGCCTCCATTGGAAGTTGGTGTTCATTGATTTTTTGAATAAGCTGCTGCTCATCTGTTTCGCGTTCGCCACCACCTACAATCTCTCCATAGCCTTCGGGTGCAAGGGTGTCAACACCTCTTGCAAATCTACTATTCTCAGGATCGCGCTTTAAGTAAAATGCTTTTACTTCATGTGGCCAGTTATAAACCATAATCGGCACATCAAAAAGTCGGGTCAATACTGTTTCGTCACTGCCACCAAAATCGTTTCCGTATTCAAATTCTCTGGCGCTTTTTAGCCATTGTGGAATGTTACGTGATTGCTCTTCAAGGTCTACAAGCTCCTGTTTAAGTTTATCAATTTTTGCTTGGTTAAATCCTATTTCGCCTTTTTTCATGCCAGGCACTTTTATCTTCTCCTCCCTATCTGCAATTTCTTTATCTACCAATTCTATGGTTGATAGCACCTGTTTCAACTCTTCTTCCAAAGAGGTAATGGCATTTTTTCCATTTACATCATTTTCACCTTTAATGATTTTAACAGCTTCATCATACGTGAGGCGAGGAAATGGCTTTACAATGTTTTGCAATACTGTCGTGTCTCTTCCTATAACTTCCAATTCTGTTTTGCATTCATTTAGCACATCGCTTACAACCTTTCGTAAAAAGCCTTCAATCAAATCCATATTTTTAAAAATGTCATAAAAAGCCATTTCGGGCTCAATCATCCAAAATTCAGATAAGTGCCTACGTGTTTTTGATTTTTCTGCCCTAAACGTTGGCCCAAATGTGTAAATTTTACCCATTGCCATTGCCATTGCTTCTCCATATAGTTGACCTGATTGTGAAAGATAAGCTGGTTCGCCATAATATTCCGTTTCAAAAAGGTTGGATGTTCCTTCACAAGCATTTCCGGTAAATATAGGTGCATCCATTTGCACAAAGCCTTCATCTTGAAAAAACTGGTGAATGGAGTATATAATCCTGTTTCTGATGCGCATGATTGCCCATTGGCGTTGGCTGCGCAACCACAAGTGGCGATGGTCCATTAAAAAGTCTATGCCATGCTCTTTTTTTGCAATAGGGTAATCTACAGCCAATTGTATGGTCTTCAAATCATCCACTTTTATTTCATATCCGCCAATTTGGCGATCATCTTTTATGACCAATCCACTTAATTCAAGTGAGCTTTCTAGTGTCAATTTTCCTGCTTGTGTAAAAATATCTTCTGACACCTGAGTTGCGTCTACCACACTTTGGCAAAGGCCTGAACCATCGCGTATAATTATAAATACAAGTCCTTTACTCTCACGTTTATTGGCTACCCAGCCTTTTAGTGTTACACGTTTTCCTTCGTGTAGGCTTAAATCTTTGATGTACATTTGTTAGCTTTGTTTCTGAAATAGAATGGCAAAAATAGGAAATCTATCGCTGTGATTTTCTATTTGGCATCATTTTTATGATAAGTTCAATATGTTAAAACAAGGTTTACAACAAAAACTTCAACAAAAATTATCTCCCCAGCAGATACAATTCATCAAGTTGTTGCAGCTGAACAGTATCGATTTGGTGCAACGTATAGAGGAAGAGCTAATAGAAAACCCTGCATTGCTTAAAGCCGATGATGCAGACGCTTTTGAAGATGTGGCCAAAACTGAAAATCTAAATGATGACGAAATCTCTAATCTTGGAACAGAAGAAGAAAACGTATCTGTTGAAGATTATTTGAATGACGAAACAATCGACATTAAAGATTATGTGTCGAATGACTATGATGGCGAGGGTTTTCACCTTAGCGATGATGGTGATGAAGAGAAAAAAGAACGCCCATTAGCTGAAAGCACAAGTTTCTATGATTTGTTGCTAGGGCAATTTAATGCTATTGCAGAAAATGAGCGTGAAACTATAATTGGGCACCAAATAATTGGAACAATAGATGATGATGGCTATTTGAGACGACCAATAGAAGCCATACAAAACGACCTTGCTTTTGCCCAAAATATGGATGTAGGAAAAGGTGAGTTGCTACATTGTTTACAAAAAATACAAAAACTAGACCCTGCCGGCATTGCTGCTACCTCATTGCAAGAATGCTTGCTTTTGCAATTAAGGCGCAAAGACCACAAGAAACCCGGCATTGCCATTGCTGAAATCATAATTAAAGACCACTTCGAAGACTTTATAAAAAAACACTACGAAAAGCTTGAAAAGCAACTTAAAATATCTGAATCCGAACTAAAAGAAGCGATACAAGTTATCATTCACCTAAACCCCAAGCCGGGTGAATCCATTACAGAAAGCACTCCACAATATATCATTCCTGATTTTATAATCGCTGAAATAAGTGGGAAATTAGTGGTGCAGCTAAACTCCCGCAATGCTCCTGATTTGCGCATTAGCCGAAATTATATGGAAACCCTTAAGGGCTATGACAAAACCCCAAAAGCCTCTAAAGAATTGAAAGAGACTGTACAATTTATCAAACAAAAATTAGATGGCGCAAAGTGGTTTATTGATTCTATTCGCCAACGCCAACACACCCTTTTGTTAACAATGAATGCCATTCTCGAACAACAATATGGATATTTTGAAACCGGTGATGAAACCCGACTAAAGCCAATGGTGCTTAAAGATATTGCTGAAAAAGTAGGTTTAGACATCTCAACCATTTCGCGAGTGGCCAGTAGTAAGCACGTTCAAACAGATTTCGGTATTCTTCCCTTAAAATACTTTTTTAGCGAAGGGATACAAAATGATGAGGGGGAAGAAGTGAGCAGCCGTGAAGTGAAAAAAATTCTAAAAGACGCCATTGAGGCCGAAGAGAAATCGAAACCGCTGCCTGACGAAAAACTCATGGAAATATTAAAAGAAAAAGGTTACCACATAGCCCGCAGAACTGTGGCCAAGTACCGAGAGCAAATGAACATTCCAGTGGCACGAATGCGAAAAGAAATATAAAGTTTAATCAAGGACTAATCATTTACAAAGCTTCAAAATAAATCAATTATAATCGGGCGTTTGATAATCATTTTTTTTAAGCCTTGGTTTTATCTATAAATAACCAACCTGCGCACAGCCATACCTTCATTTGTTTGTATATGCAAAAAGTATATGCCATTTGGTATTCTTGTAATGCTAATTTGTTTTTTGTCTTGATCCAAACTATGGCCCTCAATACGTTTACCGGTTATGTCAAAAACATCAACTTGTTGCACATTATTCACTGTAATTAAAGTAAGCATATCGTGGGCTGGATTGGGGTAAAGCAATACACTATGAGGTGCTTGCTGCGACTTTCCAATTGAGGTGATGGTCTCGTCTTTTTGATTTGTGTTTACAGCTTTCAGTAGCCAATTATCTGGGTCGATACTAATTGAATTAACCACAAAGGAGGCATTATAATAAAAGGTGTCAATTCCTCCAGATGGGTGCGCGTCAACCCATTTTGTATCAGTGCCATTGAGTCGCAACGGAACTCTTGTTGTAAATTTTGTAGTCTCTCCCCTGCCATTTACTTGCGATAACACTGCTATTACTTGTCCGCCAACCTGATTCCAACGCAACGAAAAGTTGGGGTATCCCTTGCCATAATACCATTCATTAAAATAAGCATTCAATGATTTAGTATAGTATTGCTCGGCCACTTCTTTAAACTCAGTTGCATTGGCATTGCCCATAGCAAAGCGCTGTTGAAAATCGGTAAGCATTACAAAAAACATCGAATCGTAATTAAAAACATGGCGCAACACGTGAAGTATTGCCGCTCCTTTTTGATAGGTGCTATTACTATTAAAAATACGTGATACGGATGTGGTGTCATTTACCCAAACACTATTTGATGTGTTGCGTGCAGACGATTGTATTTCATTGAGTTTTGCAATGCGATTTGTTGGGTTCAAAAACTCATTTGCTAAATACTCACTATATGAGGCAAAACCTTCGTTTAACCATATGTCGCTCCAAGTGGCGCAGGTCACATGATCTCCAAACCATTGGTGTGCCAATTCGTGTGCCACAATATCAAAATTAAATATGCCTTGTGAAGTCATGGTTTGGTGTTCCATACCTCCACTGAAAGGAGCCATCATGTGTCCATA
>JBIINH010000137.1:0-6498 GCA_044337585.1 Bacteroidia bacterium | reverse complement strand
TCGGTTTAATCCCATAGCACTTATCATCCAATTGGGAAGTGGTTTGTGTTGACCACGTTTTTTTAAGTCGAGGTACCAGCCAAGTTTCTTAAGAATAGGAACTTTATGCGTTTCAACCATTTCAATTAACGTACCATCCGGATCTTCAACATAAGAAAACCTTCCGCCTGATTCGCCCATATCAAATGTATCGGCACTGTCTACAGTAAATTCATTTCCCAAATCATGCATCCGTTTTTTCAATGCATCCATATTGTTCACATCAAAGCACAAATGAATAAATCCTCCATCACCCCAAAACCTATTTTCGAAAATACGGGGTTGAGGCGTTCCGTCTAATGATTGAATCAGTTCAATATTTATATTACCAAGCAGTCTGCTGAAAGGTGCTGTAAAGGTATTGCTGAATTTGAGCAATACACGTCTGAAATGTTTGTTATCATACTCAGGACCTAAATCGCTGAATATACCTGACTTATCGTAAACCACATGACTTACACCCAAACCTTGACTGTAGAATTTAATCGACTTCTCCATATCACTCACACCAATGATGGCACCTGATACGCCACCCATCATGTAGTCTTTCTTCTTAAAAAAAGAAGTACCTTTCATCAATTTAAATTTGTTTCCAAAATCATCAGTAATCCAAAAAGTATGGTTGCCATCAGGCGCGGTATATAGGTCGCTACACTTTACTTTAGATTTGAGTTGTTGATGTGCTTCTTTGATGTTATTACATTTTATCCGAACGGCATTGATGCCTAAGTTCCCAATTTTAACTTCCTGATCGGGATACACAGTTTTTCTACTTGTAAACTGCCAAATTTCAGCACCTCCTCCACCATTCATATTCATGGCCAAGATGGCCCTGCGAGCATGCACATCACCTCCCGTATACCTAGTCATTAAAGAGGCTTTAGCTTCATCGTCAAAGATTTTTACATCAAAACCAAATGTTTTGCGAAACCATGTAAAATAGGCTTCTGCATCTGGGATGCCAATGCCTACTTGTTGAATACCTGAGATAAGATGCTGCATTATTTTAACCCTAATTTTTTTACCAAATAAACGAAAACGGAAGGAAAAAATCGATGAAGCCAAATTAAGACCTTTTCCTCTTTTACGATATAAATTTTTCTTTTGTTTTTAACAATGCCTTGAATGATGAGCTTGGCACAAGTTTTTGCCGATATTCCTTTGGCTTGTCCACTATCTAATATTTGGTGTTTAGTTCCATCATTTTTAAGGGCGTTGTAGGAAATATTTGTTTGAATTCTACCTGGAGCTACTATGGTGAAATGGATATTTGGCGATTTGGTTTCCAGCATCCACGATTCAAAAAAACCTTCCATTGCGTGCTTGGAAGCCGCATATGCGCTCCGCTGGGGAAATCCGAAAGTGCCGGTTACACTGCTGATGTTTACAATATTGGCATGAGAAGACTTGTGAAGGTTTGGCCACAATAGTTTGGTTAGTTTAACCGGAGAAAAGAAATTAAGCTCCATAATTTCCCTGTCAACTTCTTCTGTTGTATCATCTGCCTTAGAGCGCTGACTAATACCTGCATTATTAATTAGGATGTCGAGTACTGGCGCTTTTTCGTACATAAACCTAGCTACCTTAATTACTTCTTTCATAATTGAAAGGTCGGCAACACAAGTATGTATTGTGGCTCCATTTTCCTCTCCTTTTATTTTTAGTTGTTGCAATGCCTCACCATTTCGTGAAACCAAATAAAGGGTATTCCCGTTTACAGAAAGTTGTTCAGCAAGTGCCTTGCCAATGCCGGATGATGCACCGGAAATAAGAATATGTTTGCCTACAATTCGTGAACTCATGGTGCATAAATAAGCCTTTTATCAGAATTTTGAAAAAGTTGGCACAACTGCTGTATTTTTTAATCAGATGTTAACGCCTTTAACATCCACACATTGCAGGCGAAGTGACCGGTATTGCCTAGTGGATAATTTAATCGGACGTAGCCAAATTTTTCGTATAAATGTATGGCGGCCTCCATATCGGGAAAAGATTCCAAATACAAATGTGTATAGCCCATTTCGGTTGCAGTGTACTCACATTGCTTCATCAATTCTTTTCCAATTCCCAATCCTCTTGCCTCAGGTGCTAAAAAGAATCTGACCAATTCCGCATGTTTTGAGGGCAAACCGTTTGACGGAAAAATGCCACATCCACCAAGTGGAATGTCATTCATTTCAGCTACGATATATGTTGAAAAAGGATGTTGAAACAATTGAAAAAGATGATCTGTAGTAGGATCTGAATGAGCAGTTCCTTCAGAAGGCAAGTTTAGCGATTCAATTGATTGACGAATGATTTTGGCGAGTGCGACATTGTCATTTGTTGTGATATTTCGGTAAATTACATCCATGAATTATACGAATAGATTTGCTGGTTTGATGAACAATAATAAAGTTAAGCCAACACCGCGTCTTCATGTTTGCGAATGCGTAATGCAACAAATTTACTGGTTGGGGTATTGCTTTTTTCGGCCACCGAATTGATAGGTACCAATACATTTGTTTCAGGAAAATAAGTTGCTGTGCATCCCTTAGGAATTGAAAATGGAATAACGATAAATTTTCTGGCTGCACGTTCAGTTCCTTCAAATTGGTTGAATAAATCCACAATATCGCCTTGATTCAAATCACGAGCCGTCATGTCTTCTTCATTCATAAAAATAACCCTGCGCTCATTAAACACACCTCTGTAGCGATCGTTTAATCCGTAAATGGTGGTATTGAATTGGTCGTGACTTCGGATAGTCATCATCATCAATTCATCAGCTTCCAATTTGTAAGTAGTGATGGGCGCAATATTGAAGTTGGCTTTTCCTGTTAGTGTATTAAATTTCCCTTCACGCGAGGCATTGGGTAAATAAAATCCACCGGGTTCGCGAACACGTTTGTTATAATCGGCAAATCCGGGAATGGTGCGTTCGATATCCTCCCGAATATGGTCATAGTGCTGCATGTACTTATCCCAATTTACTTTGCTTATTGAGCCCAGCACTGCTTTTGCCATGTGGCAAACGATGAGACTCTCACTCAGCATATCTCCACTTAACGGTTTTAAATTGCCTTTACTCATTTGTACAACGCCCATGGAGTTTTCGCAGCTTATAAATTGTTCTTCTCCATTCACTACATCTTTGTCGCTTCGGCCATAGGTTGGCAAAATTAATGCTTCTTCACCCGTGATAAGATGGCTGCGGTTAAGCTTTGTACTTACTTGAACTGTTAGTTTGCATTTGCGCAATGCCTCGGCCGTAAATGTGGTATCGGGAGTTGCAGAGAGAAAATTACCTCCCATTGCAATAAATACTTTTCCTTTTCCTTCATGCATGGCTTTAATGCAATCTACTACATCATATCCATGGTGTTTGGGTGGTTTGAATCCAAACGATTTTTCAATATTTTCTAAAAAAGCTTGCGAAGGTTTTTCATAAATGCCCATGGTGCGGTCGCCTTGCACATTGCTGTGCCCCCTTACCGGGCAAGTGCCTGCACCAGGCTTGCCTATACTTCCTTTTATGAGTAGCATGTTTACTACTTCTTTAATGGTATCTACGGCATTTTTGTGTTGGGTGAGTCCCATTGCCCAACACGCAATGATTTTCTTTTTGTTCTTTAGTGCGTAAACGGTTTCTTCAAGCTGATGCGGAGTGATGCCGGCAACTTCAAGCAGGTAGTCTAAATTTTGCGATAAAATATGCTGTCGATAGGTTTCAAAATCATGGGTGTGTTGGCTGATAAAAGTATGGTCAAGAACATTGCCTTCTTTTTCATCATATTCAAATAAGCGTTTGTTGATGGCTTTCATTAGCGCCATATCGCCATTGATTTTTACCTGAAGAAATATATCGGTCAACTTTGCCTTGATTCCCAACGCCCCTTTTACGGTTTGCGGGTTAGTGAAAGCAATCAATCCTGTCTCGGGCAATGGATTTACAGAGATAATAGTGCAGCCGTTTTCTTTTGCACGTTGCAATGCAGTAAGCATTCGCGGGTGATTGGTTCCGGGGTTTTGCCCAAGAATGATGATTGCTTCTGCCTCATAAAAATCTTCCAACGTTACAGAGCCTTTGCCAATGCCAATGCTTTCGTTTAATGCCACACCGCTGCTTTCATGGCACATATTGCTGCAATCGGGTAGGTTGTTGGTGCCAAATTCCCTTACAAATAGTTGGTATAAAAATGCGGCTTCGTTGCTTGTTCTTCCCGATGTATAAAAAATGGCTTCGTCAGGTGAATCTAATTTGTTTAAGTTTTTGGAAATAATTTCGAAAGCCTCACTCCATGATACGGGAAGGTAGTGGGTGCCCCCTTTGGGTAAATACATGGGTTGGGCTATACGTCCTTTTTTCCCAATTCTAAAATCATCCAACTCGGCTAATTCGGCTAAGCTGTTATTTTCAAAAAAATCAGTCCGAAGGGCTTTGGTTGTAGCTTCTTCTGCAATGGCTTTTGCACCGTTTTCGCAATACTCAGCAACAGGCGAACGCTCATCATCTGGATCGGGCCAAGCGCAACCTGGGCAATCAAAACCATCTTTTTGGTTTAATTTAAATAAAGCTTTCATGCCCCGCACCGGATCCATTTCTCCAAACACATGCTTTACCGATGAGATAACAGCAGGAATGCCAGCCGCCACATCCTTTGGTTTGGTTAGTTTTAAGTTTTCAAACTGCTCGGGATTTTCGGCATTGGGTTTTTTATCGCTCATGATTCGTTGCGTTTTACCACCATATAAAGATCGTTTTCAAGTTTGAGGAATCCGTATTCATAGCAAAAAATATAGGTTCCTCCTTTTAGCGTGGTGTAAGTATGTGTGTGGTAAGCAAAATTATACCCTTTATCCAGCAAGATTTTGTGTTGTACTTTGCGCTTACCATCGGTTGCTTCGCTGAGTAAATCCTCCATAATTCTTCTGTTTTTGCGCAGTGAATTGTTAATGTTGCGCATCATGGTGGTATCTGCTTTTAGCTGATTGTTAAACGCTGTTCGGCATTGGTCGTCACAAAACTTTTTATCTGCACGGCCTTTAATGGGCTCTTCGCAATTTAAGCAAAAGCGTTTGGTTTCTGATTTTACCATAACGCAATTTAGAAAAATATTGGATATAAAATATGTTGTACGTTGGCGTAAATATTTTCAGTGCTGTTGAAATTTGTATTTACTCCTCAACTACATTCCACATCATACGTGCCTGTATACCCTTTATGTGCATCATGCTTTTGGTTTGTTGGTAAAAAGGATACCATTCACCAAGCTGTGCTTTGAGTACACTATTCGATACTTCAGTTTTGAAAGATTTTACAAATTCCTCAAATGCGTTTTTTTGTTTTGGCAGTTCCATCACTTTGTATGTTTCAATGCCTGCTTTTTTTGCAGCTATAGCCATTGCTGTTTCAATTCCGCCAAGGGTATCAACCAAGCCAATACGTAAGGCCGATGTTCCTGCCCATACACGTCCCTGAGCAATTTCGTTCACTTTGTTTTTATCTATTTTTCTTCCTTCAGCTACTTTTTCAATAAAGTCATTATAAATGCGGTCAATCATATTTTGAATTATGGCTTTTTCATCAGCCCTCAATGGGCGGTCAACACTTCCGAAGTCGGAAAAATCTCCACTGTTTACTTTTTCAAATTTAATGCCCAGTTTATTGTTCAATAGGTTTTGCATATTGGGTATGGCGCCAAACACTCCGATAGAACCTGTGATGGTTGAGGGTTGCGCTACAATTACATCGGCCGGTGCGGCAATATAATATCCTCCGGATGCAGCTACATCACCCATTGATACGATTACAGGTTTTACTTTTTTGGTGAGGATAACTTCTCTCCAAATCACATCACTGGCCAAAGCACTTCCACCGGGTGAATTGATACGAAGAACAATAGCTTTAACTGAACTGTCTTTTCTGGCTTTACGTATTGCCTTTGCCATGTTTTCTGAACCCATTTGCTCCTGGTCGCCTTCTCCACTTACTATTTCGCCCTCAGCATATATCAATGCAATTTTGTCTTTTGTATCCTTAGTTGAATGTGAAAGGGTTGAATTGTATTCTGCAAGACTTATGTAATTGAGGTCTTTTTTATCGCTGGCAGAATCTACCAAGGCTTTTACTTCATCTTCAAATTCATCAGCATATTTTACCCCATCAACCAAACCATAAGTAATGGCATCTTTTGCCGATTGCACTTTTAGTTTCGAAGAAATTTGCATCAAAGTATCAAGAGATAGTTTTCTAGACTCGGCTATTTGCGACATATAACTGTTGAATACATCTCCTGTAAAACTTTTGATTTGTTCGCGGTTATCGTCACTCATTTCATCTGCAATGAGGGGCTCGCCTGCTGCTTTGTATTTGCCATGCCTTATCAGTTGCATTTCTACCCCAATTTTATCAAACATATTTTTTAGGTAAGCTACGTTATAACTTGTGCCGTTAAACAGCATATCGCCATTTGGGTG
>JBIINH010000017.1:0-21004 GCA_044337585.1 Bacteroidia bacterium | reverse complement strand
TTCAAAAACAGCTACCAATTAGAAATATATTAAGTAACAAATACCTAATTAAATCACATCTTAAATAATATTATTCATACATTATGTCTTCTTTTCAAATTTTATTTACTATAGTATTATTGATATTAAACGCTTGCACTAAAGATGCATCTACACCTACCCCCGACCAACAAAATACAGTTGCTTTTGAAGGAACAAAAACTGTGACTTATAATAACGTATCGGTGGATGTAATCATTGATAAACCTGCTCTTGCGGAGATGGATGTAATCATAGCCTATCATGGCACAGTAATATATGATAGCTTAGTATTAGATGCTGCCCGCACAACATTATCAAAAGTAAAAGAGATTTTAGACAGGGAAGATATTATGATAGTGAGTGTGGCATACCCCGAACAAAATTTATTGATGGGTGATAATATTCGTGAATCAGAAGCAGCGTTGCTTTGGGTGAAAAATATGGCAAGTAAAGATATGGGCATAAAGGTGAAAAAAATATTTTTATGTGGTCACTCACAGGGTGGATATATTGTGACAAGGCTTAATACCATGTATCAAACAAACGGAGTAGTAGCAAATGCTCCTGGGCCTTTAAATTTAGTTTACCGTTGTCAACTTGAAGAAAACGGAAGTATTCCCCAAGGAATTACTTGCACACTTCTTAGAAATACTTACGGAACAACTGCTGCAAATCCAGGCGCTTATCATGCGCGATCGTTACTAAATTTCACAAAGGGCTTTCTGTCTGATATATTATTTGTTCAAGGCCTTGATGACACACCTATTCAAATGTACTCTTGGCCAAAATTTAAACAAGATGTGATGTCCTGTTCTACATGCAAAAACAGCCAATTTCTGGAAATTGATGGGGTTGGACATAGTGCATTATTTTTAAGCACAGAAGCAAAAACCGCTTTCAACCAATTTATCAATAGCAGATAACATTATCGGCATTAAGAAAGAGGTTGATAAGGGTAAAATATTTGTTGTACCAAAAGAAATTAAACAAGCCCATTGATAAAGAAGAAGTTTCATTGATGCCTTATGAGCCTTCAAGCACTGCCAATATAGCAAACACCAACAATACTTTTACCAATTACCAATTGGAAAAAATCTAATTGATACTTTTTTCCACAACCGTTTAACACCGCTTAAACATAAAATATAATTTTATATGTTTGCCTGCGCAATGGTTTTTGTTTAACAGTTATACGATAAACAAAATTAAAAGGGAATCAGGTGTAAATCCTGAACAGTTCCCGCTGCTGTAATTTTTCAGGCAATGCACATTGCCAACTGTTATGATCACCTTATGCCACTATTTCTTTAGAAATGGGAAGGCTTTCAAAAACAGGAAAGAGAGTCAGAAGACCTGCCACGGCAAAAATAAGCACAAGCTTTCGGGTAAAAAGCGATTGGCATATACTGCATGTATTTTCATTTGTGGTTGTTGCTCGTTCACCTTTACCCGTTGGCTATTAGCCCAAACGGATGCGACAATTATTGTACATATGCTTTATATTACCTGGCTTTCTGCAAGCCCAGATAAAAGACACCCTGCCACTTGGCGAGGTAGAAGTTCGTGCACCACGCTTTTCGCAATACCAAGCCGGATTTAAATACACCCGAATAGATTCTTCCATCATTATGCTATTTTCTGCTGGTTCGCTTGCTGATGTACTGCAATTCGCCTCACCAGTATTTATTAGAAACTACGGTCCTTCTGGAATTGCTACCGCAAGTTTCAGAGGAGCCTCTCCAGAGCAAACAGCCGTGTTATGGAATGGCTTTAATATTCAAAACAGCATGTTGGGATTATTTGATTTTAGCCTCTACCCTGCTGCTGCATCCAACCAAATTGAATTGCAACATGGTGGCAATGGAGCCTTGTTTGGCAGCGGTGCTGTTGGTGGAACCATTTTATTAAACAATACACCTCGTTTTGGTTCGGGAGTACAAGTTGATATGTCTATAACTGGTGGAAGTTTCGGCCTTATGCAGCAAGTGGCAGGTATCAGTTTTGGAGGCAAAAAACATTATTCTTCCATTCAATTTATTAACCGCATAGCTAATAATAACTTTTCGTATAAGCCTGACCCTACAAATACTTTACAAAAAAAACAAACCCACGCTGCAACCAGTCAAAGGACGCTTACATTTTCGGAAAACGTGCGTCCAAATCGCCATCATTTATTTGGTGTAAATGTTTTTCTGCAAGAATCGACAAGGGAAATTCCTCCATCATTATACGAAATAGCAAGTGATGCTAAGCAAGATGATGCAACGTTGAGGATAGGCATCAATTGGCAATATAAGAACGGACGCCATACGTTAAATGCACGGAGTGGATGGTTGCATGACAGGCTCAACTACTCAAGTCCAGCTAAACAAATTGATTCAAGAAATAATGTAACCAACTGGATAAATGAACTTGAAGACCAATGGAAAATTAAACAATGGCTGCAAGTAAATACTGGCATCAACTATACTCAAACAACTGCACTTAGCAACAATTATAATGATACGAAAATACAACATAGGGTATCGGCATTTTATGCGGCAAAAGTATCTTGGAAAAATTTGATTCTACAACAATCATCTCGAATAGAAAAGATAGATTCACGCTACACGCCACTTATTCCAATGCTTGGCCTTGAATGGAAATTTCACCCTCTACTTAAACTTCAATCAACAGCATCTGTATCTTACCGAATTCCTACATTTAATGAACGATATTGGTGGCCAGGTGGAAATCCGAATTTGCTTCCAGAAAGTGGAAAAAATGCTGAAGCAGGCATTTACCATGCACATCACAAAAACAATATTTGCTGGCAAGTAAACAGTACGTTTTATTATCGCAAGATGAACAACCAAATTGTTTGGCTCCCATCAGGTATGAATCCTGTACCCGAAAATATAAGAGAAACAGAAACTTGGGGAAATGAAAATAATATTACCGTTGCCTTGCAATTGCGTAAAAATTGGAATGCCAAAGCAACCGCATTGATAAATTTTATTTCTGCAAAGAATAAGTCAGGAATATCAGCTACAGATGAATCAAAAGATAAGTATCTCTTATTTGTGCCCAGACTTACCCAACAATATATTTTTGGGTTAACATACAAAAAAACACAAATTAGCTATGTACACACCTACACCGGAATGCAATTCACCTCTGCAGACAATCTAAATACTTTAAGTGACTTTATAATTGGCAACCTCACATTATCATATCAAATAAAATTAGGCATGTTTACCTCGGATTTGATGTTCGCAGTAAACAATATTGGCAATACAAATTACCTAATCGTAACAGATAGGCCGATGCCAGGAAGAAACTTTCAACTAACCCTTAAAATAAATATACACACAAAATGAAAAAAATCTACACCCTAGTTTGTTGCTTCTTAACAACCATTACTTTCGCGCAATCTGTTGTGTCATCGTTTGAAGCATTTAGCTTGTCCATTGATTCATTTGCAAATGGCGAACTGCAATCAAACAACCCCACATGGAGAGGATTTGCAAACGGAAATGCCTTATTTGAAAACGATTATGACACCTCATTTGGAGGCTTTTGGAGCAACGGATTTGCCTTATCTACGATGCGTGATAGCGTAACCAATGGTTTTACCAACCTATACAGCGCAGTAACTGCATCGGGTTATATGTCGTTAACCTATGCGATTGGACAAAAAAATGCATGGATTTACAATAACGATTCAAATGAACAATTAGCAGAAGGTGTGTATGTGACAAACAGTACCTACGCTACACTCAGTATGAAAAATGGCGATACGTTTGCCAAAAAATTTGGAGGAGCATCTGGAAATGATTCTGACTTTTTTGTAATGTATTTTGTTGGCTACTTTGATGGCAGTAAATCAGACACTGTTAGTTTCTATCTGGCAGATTACCGATTTAGCAACAACAATGAAGACTATATTTTAACAAATTGGGAATGGGTTGATTTAACATCAATTGGCAAATTCGATAGCATTCAAATATTATTGGCATCGAGTGATAACGGGCAATTTGGTATGAATACTCCTGCATTTTATGCCATCGATGATTTTACAATGATGCGTGAACCTTTCACTGCTCTAAAACAAGTAAATAATTCCTCTTCTACCCTTCCAATATATCCCAATCCAGCTAGTAATATCTTATTTATTGAGAGCCCCTCAGCAGAAAATATCACCATCACAGATATGCAAGGAAAAATTGTTTTAAGCACTACCTCTTCTACAATTGATATCAGCTCATTGAATCCCGGTATTTATTTTATACAAGCATTGGTGAACAGCCAAAATTTGAATACAAAATTTTTAAAAATTTAAATTGTTAAAACAACCTTATCATCAATAGTTGATGACTATGTATTTATGAAAACACTACATCTTCAATTTACCTGTTTATTCTTCCTAATCACTTTTTTTGTGGCTTGTGACCCTGAATCTAAAAAGAAAATTGATTTATTGCAAAGACCCATAGCAACCCCTGAATTTGCAGTTATTTGCAACGAGGGGAATTTCCAAAATGGCAATGCTTCCGTTACTTTCTATGACTTTGCAAACGATGTGCTAACAGATGATGTATTTAAAAAAGTGAATAACCGCAACCTAGGTGATGTGTTGCAAAGCAGCAGTTTATTTGAAGATGAGGTTTTCTTGGTGGTAAACAATTCTCAAAAAATAGAAGTTGTTGGCAGAAAAGATATGCTTCTACGTAGAACAATTTCGGGTTTCAAATCGCCAAGAAATATGTTAATTTTAAGTTCAGATTTGGCTTATGTAAGCGAGTATTATGACAACAGTGTGAAGGTAATTAATCCACAAACTGGACAAATAAATGCAACCATAACTTGTCCGGGATGGCATGACCAAATGATAATTGTAGGAAGCAAATTGTATGTGAGCACAGTAAATAGGAATCAACTATATATTATAAATATACTTACTAATGCCGTAGAGGATTCAATCATGGTAGCAAATGGAGGGGCTGATATGGTATTAGATGTGCAAAACAGAATTTGGTTACTCTGCTCAGAATCAGCAGGTACATCTTCAGCTAAACTTTTTCAAATAAACACTACTACCGATAGCGTACTAAAAACATTTACTTTACCCGATGTAAATGCTTTGCGTTTGACAATCAATGGCAATCGCGACAGATTGTATTGGATCAGTAATCATATTTACAGCATGGGTATCAATGAATTTTCGCTTCCATCATCGCCATTTATTGTCTCTAATAACAACAATTTTTATGCTTTGGGATATATTCCGCATAGAAACGAAATCTGGGCAGCAGATGCCATTGATTACATTCAAAAAAGCACGGTTTTTAGATATAATTCAGAAGGAATGAATATTGGTTTATTTAAATCGGGAACAAATACAGGAAATTTTCTGTTTTATATTGAGTAATGAAAATGAACGCGCAAAAAGAGGTTAAACAAAAATCAAATAAAATGTTGGTTGAAGGCGTTGACTTCTACTACAATGAATCTGGCTATTTTGTATTTACCGAATCCTACTTAAAGCAACGAGGATACTGTTGTAAAAACAGGTGCAAACATTGCCCTTATGGTATACATAGTGTTTAATGACTAAATTTTGTACTTGGGATGATAAATGTAAATTTAGAACCAACCCCAAGTTCTGAATCTACTTGAATAATTGAATTGTGAATCTCTACAATACGCTTTACCAATGATAAACCAACTCCATAACCATGAACTGTGGGCGTATTATCTGCTGACCTGTAAAAAGGTTCGAACACCATTTTAACTTCTACCTCACTTATTCCTTGTCCTTTATCTATTACCTCTACTTTTATATGCTTGTTTTCAAATGAAACAACTACCACACATTTTTTATCTGCCGAGTATTTACATGCATTGTCCATGAGGTTCATTAAAGCAGATCGCAGTAGGTTTTGGTCACCATGCACTACTGACAAGTCTGGATCTTCAGGATACTCATTGATGACAAGTGAGATGGCAAATTGCTTATTTGCTTTTAAAACAGAATCTCTGGCATCTGCAACGATTTCAACAAACGGCACAAACCGAAAATCGGTAGCAACATTTCTAACACTTACCCTCATCAAATCGCTTAATGCACGCTGCAATCCAGATAAACGATCGATATCATCATTGATAGAAAGCAATAAACTCTTATAGTAATCAACCGAGCGATCACTCATCAAAGCTACTTCAATTTGCCCTTTAATGGTAGTTAGCGGGGTGCGGTATTCATGTGCTGCATGCGAAACAAATTTTTTCTCCAACAGAAATGACTTTTCCAACCTATCAAGCATCTCATTAAAGGTGTTGCCCAACTTGTCTATTTCATCGTTGTTTAGAGTAATTTCAAGCCTTTTATTCAAGTTCTTATCTGTAATCGTATTGATGATGAACAGCATCTTTCGTAATGGCAGTAAAATAATTTCGGAATAAAAATAACTTACGATGATGACCAATATGATACAAAACAAGGTATAATAAATGGTGATTTTTTTCAGAAAAACGTAACGCTCAATACCAATATCATTAAATCCCGAGGCGATAATAAACAGACGTTTATTATTATAATCCAACTTAAAGGCCACCACCTGCGTATCATTGACTGCACCAGTAATATTTTTTAATAAATCTTTTCTAGTGAGGCTATAGTTTGGAAAATTCACCGTATTGAAAGTAAAAACAGTATCATAAGACTCATTAAGCATAATAAAAGCTTGCCCGGGTGCAAACCTTAGTCGAGCAGCATTGTCTGTGTTAAATATTCCTGATAATGATTGGTTATTAGAAGAATAATCAACTACGTTCTGAGCTAGTAACGTAGCATTTTCTGTAAGCCTATTAAAATAGGTCTGTTGCCTATGTTTATTGTAAAAACCTAAGATGATTAAGCTATATGCCAGTAATGTACATACAAAAACTCCAACAAATCCGATGATTAATTTGTATCGAATGCTTAAAGACAGTTTTGTTTTGCCAAACATTTTCTATTACGATTCTTTCATCACATACCCCATTCCCACCACGGTGTGAATCAGTTTAGTTGCATGATCTTTATCTACTTTTTTGCGAAGAAAATTTATATAAACATCAATCACATTGGTGCGAGTATCAAAATCAATATCCCAAACTTCTTGAGAGATATCAATTCTTGATATTACTTTATTTTGATTTTTGAGAAGGTATACCAATAACTCAAATTCTTTTTGGGTCAATTCCAATAATTTCCCTGCACGCTTTACTACTTTGGCATCTAAGTCTACTACTAAATCTGATAAGGCAACTAAGTTTTTATTGTGTTCATTTACCTTACGTTTGGCCAGTGCTTTTAGGCGAGCGGTGAGTTCTTTAAATTCAAATGGTTTTACTAGGTAATCATCTGCCCCGGCATCGAATCCTGTTACTTTATCATTGGTTGTATTAAGTGCTGTAAGCATAAGCACTGGTGTATCTACTCCAGCAGCCCTCATATTTTTACAAATATCTATACCCGAAACTTTTGGCAACATCACATCCAAAACCACAACATCATAATCACCCTCAATAGCTTTTTTTTGCCCAGCAGCTCCTTCGGTGATTACTTCTACTATGTTTTGTTGCTCCTCCAATCCTTGTTTTATAAAGGATGCTACTTTAGGTTCATCTTCTACTACGAGTATTTTCATGCTATTACAATTTTCGTAAAACTATCAATTCTCTGTGCGTTTTCAAAAAAATCTGACTAATTAAATTACAATTAATGTTAGCCTCCTGCCTTTTTTGATTGTTTAAAACCGTTTTCAATCAAATAAACAATTACTTTATCTCGATGATCTCCCTGTATTAAAATAGATTCATCTTTTACGGTTCCTCCTACTCCACACAATTTTTTTAATGCAGAAGCCAGCACGCTAAACTCAATTGCATTGCCTTGATATCCAGAAACACGGGTAACTAATTTACCTCCCGGTTTTCTATCCAAAAATATGCGCATTGTTTGTTTTTCTGCCGGCAAGCCTGTAGTTTCATTTGAATTATATTGGGAATCAGATACATATCCGGGCTCTGTAGAATAGACCATGCCTGACTTGTTTTTATTTTTATTGCTCATCTGTACAAGTAATTATTATGGTACTAAGATATTGACAGAAGCACTCAACATCTTTATTTCTACATCACGATCCATCTCAATAGGCTCGCCATCAATATTAAATACACCTGCTGAAGCACGTTTGATTAAAATTGATTTTGGTGTAAACGTACTGGCTAAGTAAGACTTATTTACTCTTTTGGCAAACAAATCATAAGCCAAAATAGGCATATCAATGATGCGAAATGGCTTGACAACTGTGATGTTAAACATGCCATCATTTACTTCGGCAGTTGGTGTGATATAAGCATTGTTGCCATATTGAGACCCATTGCCAACACATATAATAAAAGCTTCATGGGATACAGTTTGTCCGTCAAGGGTCAATTCGTATGTTTCATTTGGATAACGAGCAAACTCACCGATTGAAATTTTTGCATAAGTAATTAAACCTCTGCGGGGAGCTTCGGCAAACTTTTGGCTCACATGGGCATCAAAACCAGCTCCTGCTACATTGATAAAAAACTGATTGTTTGCCATTCCCGAATCAATCTTAACAGACTTATATTGATTTATAGTTGCAATGGCTTTACCAGGATTCATTGAGATACCCAAATGTCTTGCCAATCCATTTCCAGAACCCATGGGTACCACCGCCAAATTTATAGGAGAATGAACCAACGCAGCGGCAACACTATTTAATGTTCCATCACCACCAACCGCAACAACGCAATCTACGCCTTCTTCTGCAGCATCTTTTGCTATTTTTACGAGGTGTGCAGGTGATGTGCTAAATGTAAATGAGTAGTTAAATAAATCCTTATTCAAGAATGTATCTATCAAATTAGGAAATGATGTTTTATCAATTCCTCCCGAAATGGGATTGATTAAAAATGTGATTTTTTTCTTCACAGTCAGTAAAATAGGTTTTGATTACAATGTTATTGGCAACAATACGAAAAAGATGTGAACAACTTGCAGCATAAATGATTTCATAAAGAACCATTTTTTTACCAAGTTTGAAAATTATGAAAACAACATCCTTATTAATCATTTTACTAACCGTAATTACATGCAATAAGCTATCTGCACAAAAAACTGTTGACAAGCCAATGAGCATTTTAAGCGGCATTGGCAATGATGTTTTGTGTCTTACCAAAGGTATCCAAACAGATTATATAGCTGCAGGCACTTGGGACCGCAAAGTAGTAGTCTATAAAAACGATAGCAATTTAACTGCTGTGACCACATTAGATAGACATCTTGCACCAGTTACTGCATTGTGCTTTAGCAGAGATGGAAGGGTATTAATGAGTGGTTCAAATGACAATACCATTATCATGTGGGATTCAATATTTCGGTTTAAAAAAATGTTTGAAGGACATACCGGCAAAATCAACGCGCTTTTAATTGATCCAAGCAGAAGGTTCTTAATTTCGGGAAGTGAAGACCGCCAAATTATCCTTTGGAATATAGAAACAGGAAAATTAGTTAAAAAAGTAGATAATATATTTGCCGTTACAGCCTTTGCGCAAAGCAATGATATCAGGTCTTTGTACGTATCAGGAAACGAACCAACTATCAAGCAATATGCAATTGGAAGCTGGCAAGTATCACGCTCATTTCTAGGCCATACCGATGTGGTAAATGATATCGCTATTAGCCCAAATAATAAATATATGATAAGTGGATCGAATGATAAAACTGCACGCATTTGGGATTTACAAACAGGCAAAGAATTACGCAAACTAGCTGTGGATTGCTGGAAAGTGCAAGCAGTTGCATTTAGCCGTGATTCACGATTTGCTGCAACAGGATGTAATGATGGCAGTATAAAAGTTTGGGAAGTTGAAACAGGAAAATTAATTGCTAACATCCTTTCAGAAGGAGAAAACATCAAAAGTGTGGTGTTTAGTAAGTTTGCAAACCAGCTCATTTCAGCCTCAACTTTGCGCAATAGGAATGACTATGGATTGCGCATTTGGCCAACATATATTACTGTTATTCAACCATCAAACACCCCCCTATCTCAAGACAGCACCACCAAGAATGCAAAGCAACCTGAGCTTGTTGCTCCAAAAACACAAGTAAAACCCCAAACCATCGCACCCCGTAAATAAACCAGTTTATTCACATTGTTTTATTTAATGATAAATTTAAGTGATTCTAAATATTATCAAATTATTGGCAAGTATTGACCTTTTTTTATATTCGCAGACTTTTTGTTTTTAAAACAATCATCAATTAATCAAAATGAAAATCACCAACAGATTACTCCAGTCCATTTTTTTAGTTGCTTTCATCTCGTTATCATCATCTGCACAAACAGCTGAAGACGGGGAGAAATTATTTAACGCTAATTGCGTTTCTTGTCATGCCATCAATGAAAAAATTGTAGGTCCTGCGCTTAAAGATGTTCATACCCGCAGAGAAGAAAAATGGCTAGTTAGTTGGATTAAGAATTCACAAAAAATGATCAAATCGGGAGACCCGATTGCCACACAACTAAATACCGAATATAATGGTTTGGTGATGACTTCATTTGAACAATTGAGTGACAACCAAATCAAATCAATTATTGAATATGTAAAAGCAGAAAGCACAAAACCCGCAGCTGCTGCAGTTGCTTCGGGAACAAACACACCAACCGCAGCTCCAGTTGAAGTATCGGCTACAATGCGTGGCAAAATCAATTGGTTAATTATAATCAATGTGACTCTATTATTTATTGTTTTGTATTTTGTAGTTGAGGTACTTCAAAAATTAGGAGAAATTCAAGGCAAAGCAATTATTAATTGGAGCAAAACCAATGGCATACTTATGTTGGTCTTCTTAATTGTAGGTTTAGCTGCTACTTTTTGGGAATTTTATGCACATAGCAAACTAACCGTATATGTTGATGAACCAGCTTCTGAGCATGGTATTGTTTATGATAATATGTTGATGATTACTTTAGTGTTAACCGGGGTGGTATTTGTAATTACCCAAATATTGTTGTTTTGGTACAGTTATAGATACCGTGAAACAAAGACAAGTAAAGCACTTTATTATGCAGATAATCATAAACTCGAATTATTATGGACAGCCATTCCTGCAATTGTTTTAACGGTTCTAGTTGTTCGTGGACTAAAGGTATGGAATGAAATCATGTATACCAAAAATGATGAAGCAGTAAATATTGAATTATTTGCATACCAATTTGGATGGGATGCACGCTATGCTGGAACAGATAACAAACTTGGTGCAGCAGATTTTCGTCAGATTGGTGTTGTAAATGCATTCGGTGTTAATCCATATACTGACCAAACCGCAAAAGATGATATCGTAACCAAAGAATTATATTTACCTGTGAATAAAACGGTTTCACTTAAATTCAGGGCAAAAGATGTAATTCACTCCGCATTGCTTCCACATTTTCGTGCCCAAATGAACGTGGTACCAGGATTACCTACACAATTTACATTTAAACCAACGATTACCACTGCAGAAATGCGTAAGATGAAAAACGACCCTAAGTTTGATTACGTCCTGTTATGTAACAAAATATGCGGTGGTGCCCATTACAGGATGAAAATGAAAGTTGTTGTTGTAAGTGAATCTGACTACAACCAATGGGTGGCTACACAAAGTAAACTTATCGAAGTGAGCACCAAACCTGAAGATATTCAGCCTACTTCACCACAAGCAGTGATTATTGAAAATAATGACAAAACCCTAGCAAGTAAATAATTGTTAAAAAGTAAAAACACACATCAAATATGAGTAGTAGCACACTTGACCACAGCCATGATGAACATCATGGTCACCACAAAGAAACCTTCATTTCAAAGTACGTGTTTAGCATGGATCACAAGATGATTGCTAAACAATTTTTGATTACAGGTATCATCATGGGAACGCTCGGCATGGCCATGTCTTTAATTTTCAGACTTCAATTGGCTTATCCTGATATGAAATTTCCTTTTTTGGAAACGATATTAGGCAGTTGGGGCAAAGACGGGAAATTAGACCCCAACTTTTACCTTGCTTTAATCACAATCCACGGTACCATCATGGTATTTTATGTATTAACAGCCGGATTGAGCGGTACATTTAGTAACCTACTCATTCCATTACAGGTTGGTGCACGTGATATGGCTTCGCCATTTATGAACATGTTATCTTATTGGTTTTTCTTTGCTTCTTCTTGCGTGTTGACTTACTCGCTATTTGTAGAAGGCGGACCAGCTTCAGCAGGTTGGACAGTATATCCTCCCCTTTCAGCATTGCCAAAAGCAATTCCGGGTTCAGGTACGGGTATGACTTTATGGCTAGTTGCTATCATTCTGTTTATCGGTTCAGCATTATTAGGTGGTATTAATTATATCACCACCGTTCTTAACATGCGTACCAGAGGAATGAAGATGACAAGACTTCCGTTAACAATTTGGGCTTTCTTAATTACTGCTGTTCTAGGATTATTGTCATTCCCAGTATTGTTTGGTGCAGGCTTGCTCTTAATCATGGACCGCAGTTTCGGTACCTCATTTTATTTGTCTGATATCCCAGCAGACTTAGCAGGTGGTATTGAACGCGTTGGTGGTTCACCAGTATTATACCAACATTTATTTTGGTTCTTGGGTCACCCAGAAGTTTATATTATTCTTCTACCTGCTTTAGGTATAACTTCTGAAGTTATTGCAACCAATTCCCGCAAACCTATTTTCGGATACAGAGCCATGATTGGTTCCATTCTAGCAATTGGATTCCTTTCATTTATCGTTTGGGGACACCATATGTTTATCACAGGTATGAATCCATTCCTTGGTTCAGTATTTATGTTGGGAACACTCATCATCGCTGTACCTTCAGCGGTAAAAACATTTAATTATTTGGCAACATTATGGAAAGGAAATTTAAGACTCACTCCTGCTATGTTGTTTGCCATAGGTTTAGTTTCATTCTTCATTTCAGGTGGTCTTACCGGAATTTGGTTGGGTAATGCTGCATTGGATATCAACCTCCACGATACATACTTCGTAGTAGCACACTTTCACCTTGTAATGGGTAGTGCTGCGATTTTTGGTATGATGAGTGGTATCTACCACTGGTTCCCTAAAATGTTTGGCAAAATGATGAGCAATTCATTGGGTTATGCGCATTTCTGGCTTACATTTATCTCTGCATACTGTGTATTTTTCCCTATGCACTTTTTAGGGCTAGCAGGTGTACCTCGTAGGTATTATGCAAATACTGCTTACGATCAATTTAATGTGTTTATTGATATGAACCAGTTCATAACAATAGCGGCAATCATTGGTGGTTTTGCTCAAGTAATTTTCTTGTTCAACTTCTTCTACAGTATTTTCAAAGGTAAGCGTGCTGAACAAAATCCATGGAAATCAAATACATTAGAGTGGACAGCTCCAGTTGAACACCTGCATGGAAACTGGCCAGGAGAAATTCCACACGTGTACCGTTGGGCATATGACTACAGTAAACCAGGAGCTCCAGACGATTTTATTCCACAAAATATTCCTGATGAAGGGCAAACTGATGAAATGCAAGAGCCAAATCCTGAAAGATTTGAAGTAGGCAAAAAAACTGTATCTGAACCGGTTGGTGTAGTTATGTTCAGTGCTATCAAGCGTTTCCTAGGAGTCGCATAACGTTCTTTTAATGAATAATCAATCAGAAAAGCGATTCAGACGCTTTGGCATACTTACCATTGCGTCTGTATTTTTTCTGATTTTAGTTGGAGGATTGGTGCGCAGCACCGGTTCAGGTATGGGTTGCCCAGATTGGCCAAAATGTTTTGGCACTTGGATACCACCTACCGATGCTAGCCAACTGCCTGCAAATTATAAAGACATATACCGCGTAGGCGAACATGAAATAGCCGACTTCGAGGTATATAAAACTTGGATAGAGTATGTCAATAGACTTATTGGCGTGCTAATCGGTTTTTTCATATTTCTAACAATGTTCTTTGCCATACCTTATCTTAAAAAAGATAAAACTGTTTTTTACCTAAGTTTATTTGCATTCCTGCTCGTTGGGTTTCAAGGATGGCTTGGATCCCTTGTGGTAAGTTCAAACCTTGCACATTGGATGATTACTATTCACATGCTTGTAGCTTTATTGATTGTGGGGTTGTTGATATACACCATTACTCGCTCACAAGATTTTGTCATTGAACAAAAAGAAACAAAACCAACTCTTAAGATTTATGCTGTACTTCTTTTGGTTTTGGGTGTGTTTCAAACAGTGTCGGGAACTCAGGTAAGAGAAGCGGTTGACATCATGGAAAAACTAAACGATGGTGCTAACCGAAACCTATGGATAGAAGGAATCATATCAGGAAATCTGACTAAAGCATACGATTTTGGAAATTATGGTATTACATTTTTAGTTCATAGAAGCAGTTCGCTGCTAAATTTACTATTGGTAATATTATTATTCGCTGGTATAAAAAAAGTATTTGACCGCAACAGTTCACTTTATAAAAGTTTATTGGCAATAATATTGCTGGTAGCACTTCAAATATTTAGTGGTAAGGTATTAGAAATAATGGGGTTACCAAAATATGTGCAAAGCCTGCACCTGTTTATTGGAAGCCTAATAATTGGAGCATATTTATACGTATGTATCCTGCTTTATACAAAAGTAAAAGTGACCAAATTGAATAACTAAATTTTGAACAATATCAATAATATAACAGCTCCTGTAGCAATCACATTCAGACAAAAACTGACGGATTACAATCAATTGGCTAAAGTTAGGCTTACATTATTGGTTGTTTTCTCGGCTGTAATTACATACTTAACAGCTGCGAGAGGCACCGAAATCATTTGGTTCGAGGTATGGATGCTCTCTTTAGGTGGATTCCTTGTTGTAGCAGCCTCTAATGGTATTAACCAAATTATTGAAAAAGATTTTGATAAGCTAATGGTTCGCACAGCTAATCGACCTGTAGCTACAAACCGAATGAGCGTAAATGAAGCTGCAATTGCTTCATTTGTATTTGGAGCAGCTGGTGTTGGCATCATCGCATTGTACCTAAATCCTTTATGTGGTTTATTGTCCTTGGCATCACTGGCTAGTTATGCCTTCATTTACACCCCAATGAAAAGGGTATCTCCTATTTCCGTTTTTGTTGGTGCTTTCCCAGGTGCACTTCCTCCACTATTAGGTTGGGTAGCTTTCAGTGGCAGCATAACTATAGAAGCGTTAATTTTATTTTCTATTCAATTTTTCTGGCAGTTTCCACATTTTTGGTCAATCGCTTGGATTTTAGATGATGATTATAAACGTGCAGGTTTTAAAATGTTGCCTGTACAAGGAAGAACAAAGAAAAGTGCACTTCAAGTTTTGTTATTTACCATTGTGCTCATCCCATTAGGGTTTTGGCCGACACTCGAGGGTTTCACAGGAACTGTATCAGGCATCGTTGGGGTTATTTCGGGAGTTGTATTGACTTATTTTTCGCTTAAACTATACCAAACTTGTGAAATGAAAGATGCACGTAAGCTCATGTTTGCGTCTTTCCTATATTTACCATTAGTACAAATTGCATATTTAATAGATAGAATTATATGATTCAGGTTACACAAAATAATTTTGAAATGAAAGCACAAACTGAACCTGGAGTGAATCCCAAGAAATTTTTATTATGGCTATTAATTGCTGCCAGTGTGATGTTATTTGCAGGCTTAACAAGTGCATACATCGTTAGAAGAGGCGAGGGAAACTGGTTGGTATTTGATTTGCCTGTTGCATTCGCATTCAATGTTGGTATCGTTATTCTAAGTTCAATATTGATGCAACTTTCTTTTTTGTCAGCCAAAAAAGATGAACTTGGCAGAACAAAATCTTTATTAATTGCAACCTTGGTTTCTGGAGTAATGTTCCTTGTTGGGCAATTCATTGGATGGGGCGAGTTAGTTGATAATAACTTGTATTTAGCTGGCAATCCTGCTGAAAGTTTCATTTATGTTATTCCAGCGTTGCACTTTTTGCACGTACTAATAGGAATCGTATTTATTGCAGTCGTGGTTATTAAAGCTTACCGCTATAATGTCCATAAAAAAAATATGATCAGTATATACTTGTGTACAACCTATTGGCACTTTGTAGGTGCACTATGGATTTATTTGTATTTCTTTTTTTTACTCAACCGATAATTATATAACACTAAGCTAATCGTATATGTCAAACACAACAACCCTTTCAACAAAAGCTAACATCTGGGGAGGAGGAAAATCTCCTTTCAGCTTAAGCTATGGTAAACTGATGATGTGGATATTCCTCTTATCAGATGCATTTACATTTTCATCTTTACTAATTACATACGGATTTATCCGCTACAGTTTTAGCGGTTCTATGCCGAATGAAATTGTAAAGCCTATGTCTCACCTTCCTGAAAATTTTATAGAACAAATGCAGCAAGCCGGCTTATTTTCTACTGAACGTTGGCCATTGCCAGAGTTAGTGTTCAATCACTTCCCTTTTATGCACTTACACTTGCCATTGTTCTTTGTAAGTTTAATGACTTTCATTCTAATATTTAGCTCTGTGACTATGGTATTAGCCGTAGAAGCAGGACACCGAATGGCTAAAAAAGAAGTAGGCATGTATATGTTTCTAACTATACTTGGTGGAGCGGCATTTCTTGGATGCCAAGCATGGGAATGGGGTCAATTTATTAGTGCTGGAGCAAGTTTACATGGCAATCCATTTGGGCCTACAGCGTTTGCAGCATTGTTTTTTATCGTTACAGGATTTCATGGATTCCACGTATTCTCAGGTGTAATGCTAAATATAATCATTTATATAAATGTATTAAAGGGTACCTACGAAAAGCGTGGTCACTACGAAATGGTCGAAAAGGTTGGTCTGTATTGGCACTTTGTTGACCTTGTTTGGGTATTCGTATTTACTTTCTATTACCTTATTTGATTTTTATAACTAAATTATTTAAACTTAAAAATATCATGGAACAACACGAAGAACACTTAGAACATACCGAAACGCCTTCTGACATGAAGTCGCAGATTTGGAAAACTTTCTTTATCTTACTTGCACTTACATTGGTTGATATTGGTTTATATTTTATGCTACTTGAAACTCATTCAATGTGGAAGAATGTATTATTCATATTATTAGGAATTGTTAAAGCATATTATATTGTATCCATCTTCATGCATATGAAGTTTGAACGCAAATGGTTGGTTAACTTTATTATTTACCCTATGCTTTTCGTAATCTTCCTTGTATTTCTAATGCTTATTGAAGGTGACTATACAGGCGTTCAAAGGTAGAACATGTTAAAAAATCGTAGACAAATTTACTTAGCAATGGGACTCGTAGCAGTCCCTTTGTTTATTTTATGGGTGCTTAGTTACAGTAAACAGAATTTCAAATCACTAAATTATCTAGGTGAGAAAATACTACCAGATGGTATCAACACTCAAGACACAATTTACTATGTGGTACCTCCTTACTCATTTATTGACCAAGAGGGTGATAGTATCAGTGATAAAACGTTTGATGGATACATCTATGTAGCAAACTTCTTTTTTGCAAGCTGCAAAGATGTATGCCCATTGATGAATGCGAAACTTGAACGTGTTTACGACCGAATGAAAGAATACAGTGAAGTGAAATTTTTGTCAATTACTGTAGATCCAAACAACGATAGTGTTCCTATTCTAAAAGATTATGCAAATCGATTTAAAGCCGATTCGAGGATTTGGAAATTTGCAAGGGGAACAAATCAAACAGTATTTAATGCTGGGCGTGGATTTTTGTTGCCTGTATCTTATGAAGACAAAACAATTGACCACAGTCAACAGTTAATTTTAGTAGATAAGGAAAAACACATACGTGGGGTATACAATGGCCTTGATGATGTAGATATCAAAAGATTAAAAGATGAAATAAAAGTATTGTTATATGAATACAGTGAAAGACGTAAAGGAAACAAACGATAAACTTGTTTTTAGGATTATAATTACCCTCTCTGTGATTGTATTCATTGCAGTGGTGGTATTGAATCGCAAATGGCTGCCAAGACCAGAAGTACCACCTGATTTTGTATATAATCTTCCCGGCTTAAATGCAATCATAAATGCCACTTGTAGTATTTTGCTTGTGCTTTCATTAATTGCAATCAAACGTAAAAATATTGCACTCCATAAACTTATAAATCTTACCACATTTGGTTTATCAGCCATTTTTCTAATTTCTTATGTATTGTACCATTTTTTTGCAGACGAAACCACATACCCCGCAGATAGCCCTATAAGGCCATTATATTTTACAATATTATTTTCTCATATCATTTTAGCTGCTTTGGTGTTGCCTTTGGTGCTGCTATCATTCTATCATGGTTTGCAAATGAATGTTGAAAAACACAAAAAACTTGTTAGATGGACATTCCCTATTTGGTTGTATGTTACTGTAACAGGAGTGATAGTTTACCTCATGATTTCGCCCTACTATCCATTTTAATAATTAACTGCTTTACTAAAAAATAATACATTCGGTATCCATATGAAGTTTTTAATTAAAAAATACATTCTCCTTTCTGTTTTGTTTGTTGTAAATATCGGCATTACAGTTGCTCAATGTCCAATGTGTAAAACAGCATTAGGCTCTGCCAGAGAAAGTGGAAGTTCGGTTGGTAATACACTAAATGATGGCATCATGTATTTGCTTGCGTTGCCTTACTTAATTGGCATTATTTTCGCTATTATTTATTACAATAATTCACGAAAAAAGAAACTAAGCGGTCAATAATGCATAATCTGTACGAACCTTCTAAAGGACTTTCCATAATTAAATGCAAATGTCCAAGATGCCAATCTGGTGATATGTTTTTATCAGGTGCACTTACTAAAAAATTTATGGCAATGAATCATGAGTGCCCTCATTGCAAACTTCTTTTTGAAATTGAACCAGGTTTTTTCTGGGGAGCAATGTACATTAGTTATGCATTTACCACAGGTATAATGTTGGTAATGGGAGCATTGGTATATTTTATTGGCAATAATCCTGACACTTGGATTTACCTTAGCTTCATAATTGGATCATTTCTTTTACTTACTCCTTTTACATACAGGTATGCAAGAGTATTGATGATACACTTGTTCTCTCCTATTCGCTTTGACAAAGGTTTAGCAAATATCAAATAGTTACTAAAGCGTTATAAGGCATCAAAAGGATAAAAAGCGTCTTCTATATGTTCAATTTCGAACTTCTCACCCTTTATGACAGCTACGATATCAAATCTGCAAACTCCAGTGAGTTCGTTTGCAGCTAAAAATTGATCCGCAGCCAATCTAATATTTCGTTGTTTTGATCGTCCAACAGCTTGCTCAGGAAATGCCATCATATCTGTTGTTCGTGTCTTTACCTCCACAAAAATGATCTCATTTTGGTACCTACATATTAAGTCTAGTTCTACCTTTCCCGCACGATAGTTCCTTTCCAATATTTGATAGCCTTTCCTTTCAAGGTATCCAGCGGCAATATCTTCTCCAAGTTTGCCAAATACTTGATTGTGTTTAGTCATATAATTATCCGAAATTAGCATAAAATTGCATGATGCATCAATATCGGATACTTCTGTTCCAAATAAAAGAAAGTTTTGTTTATGCCGTTCATGGTATCAATCAAAACAAAACGCGTGCGTTCCTCTCAACACTTGGAATTACAATTGGTATATTTTGTATCATCATGGTTCTAACCATGGTAAATTCGCTGGAGAGAAATATTCAAGACAGTGTTGATGGGTTGGGAAAAGATGTGTTATTCATTGACAAATGGCCATGGGAATTTAAGGAAGATTATCAATGGTGGAAATACATGAACAGACCAAATCCCAAACTTGATGAGATGGAATTAATAGCTGAAAGATCTGAATTTTCGGAAGCATGTGCATTTTTGGTACGCATTTTTAATATCACCGTAAAATATGAAAATAACTCTGCATCTTCTGTTACTGGAAATGCTGTTACACATGATTATTACCGAATAAAGCAATTAGAATTTAGCAAAGGGCGGTATTTTACAGAAAGCGAAAGCCGCTCTGGTGCGCATGTCGTATTAATTGGAAATGCAATAGCTGAAAACCTTTTTGGCATAAATGAGCCAATAGATAAAGAAATTACTATCAAAGGCCGCAGATACAAAGTGGTTGGTGTGTTTACAAAAGAAGGAGAAAGCTTATTGGGTAACAGTATGGACAACACTGTTTTGCTCCCTTTGCAAAATGCTGCTGCCTACGTAAGGGTTAATTCAGACATGGCAAATGGCCAAATACAAATTAAGCCTAAGGAAGGTATAGGAGTTGACTTATTACAAGAAGAAATTAATGTATTAATGCGTGCAGCTAGAAAGCTGAAACCAAACCAAGAGCAAAATTATGCCCTCAATAAAACTTCGCTTATTGCTGAACCTTTAAAGCGAATTTTCAACATTGTGAACATAGCAGGATGGTTTATAGGTTTATTCTCAATAATTGTTGGAGGTTTTGGAATTTCTAATATCATGTTTGTTTCTGTAAAAGAAAGAACAAATCAAATTGGCATCCAAAAAGCGCTTGGTGCAAAAAGCTATTTTATACTAATTGAGTTTCTTACAGAAGCCGTTCTATTGTGTTTAGTTGGTGGCTTTATAGGAATGTTATTTGTGGCAGGTTCAGCTGAGCTTGCCGAGAGTGTACTAGATTTCAATGTATACATGAGTGCACGAAACATCCTCACGGGAATTTCCGTTTCTGTAGTTATTGGTGTGCTATCGGGTTTTATACCTGCGCGAACTGCTGCCCGACTCGACCCTGTGGAAGCGATGAGGGCAAAATAATCACATACATTTTTTTATTCACAAATCTCGTTTAACTCAAGCCACCTTAATGATTTTAAG
>JBIINH010000136.1:0-6562 GCA_044337585.1 Bacteroidia bacterium | reverse complement strand
CAAAGTACAAATAACCGATAATCTATCGGGAATCATGGAATACAAAGGCTATATTAATGGCAAATGGGAACTGTTTGAATATGATGCCAAAAACGCTCTATTAACGTATAATTTTATTGCAGATTCCCCTAAAGGAAAACTAGAAATTGAAATCATTGTTGTAGATAGAAAGAATAACAAAACCATACTTAAAACAGAACTAACTCGGATATGACTAAACTAAAAGAAGGCGAGAAAGCCCCCAGCTTCAAATGCAAAAATGAAAACGGCCAAGAAATTTCATTGCCAAACTATAAAGGAAAAAAGCTTGTTCTCTATTTTTACCCTAAAGATAGCACACCAGGCTGCACATCGGAGGCGTGTGATTTAAGAGATAATTATAAATTGTTTCAGAAAAAGGGATATGACGTTCTAGGGGTTAGTCCTGACTCTGAAAAGTCGCACTTGAAATTTATTGAAAAATACGAATTGCCTTTTTCTTTATTAGCAGATGAGAATCATAGTGTAGCAGAAGCTTATGGTGCTTGGGGTGAAAAAAGCATGTATGGCAAGAAATATATGGGAATACTTAGGTCTACATTTATAATTGACGAAAACGGTAAAATAGAAAAAGTGATAGAAAAAGTAGATACAAAAGCTCATACCTCACAAATATTGTAATGATGAATCAATCCAAACAACTAATTTTATTTAGAAAAATTGCTTTATTAGAAGGGTGGTCTTTTATCATCCTGCTATTTATAGCTATGCCATTAAAATACATGTTTGATATGCCCTTGGCAGTAAAATATGTGGGATGGGCACACGGTGCATTATTTGTAGTCTACATGATTTTACTACTAAAATGCTGGATAGAACTTAATTGGAAATTTATTTTTGTATTTACTGCCTTTATATCTTCCATCATTCCGTTTGCAACCTTTGCATTGGAGAAAAAACTATCAAAGCTTTAACCATTTGTGTTTGATGATTTGGTCCAACGCATTATCCAAAATAAAATTCTAAAAATTATTCTAATCACGTGGTAACAAAACCATCTGTATGGTTGTAATAATCTACTTTTTATTGAGAAATATTCGTTAGGAGTAATTGCATTAGAACCTTTAAGAATGATATCATCAATAAAGCGCTTACAGATTTTATAAAAATTTTCATCCAATACTTCAATATTCGCTTCTGTACTTCCATAGTCGCTAAGTGCATTTAAGTTGTAAGAACCAATTGTTGACCAATTATCATCAGCAACCGCAATTTTAGAATGCAGTATCGATCTGTTCCACTCATATATCTGAATATTATTTCTTAGTAACAGTCCATATAAATATTTAATGGCCGGTTTCATGATCCAAACATCTGAATATGCAGCGGTTATAATGGTTATGCGTACGCCTCTATTTGCTGCGTTTAATAACAGCCTACGTTTAACAAAACCCGGAAAAAAGTATGATGCAACTATTGTGATTTCCTTTTTTGATTCTCTGAAAATACGATTATATGCTGTTGAAATTTCTGTTTTTTTTCGCCACCAATCGTTTTGAATCAGTTTTATATTTGTAGTATTTATTGATTGAACATTTGGTTTTTGGTTTGCACTAAGTTTTTTGCGAATTGTATTGGGAAGATATTTTAAACAAAAATTATTTATTTCATTCACTACAGGCCCAGTCACATAAATAACATTATCCAACCAAGGTTCATCTTCATTAACCTTATTGTATTTATCAGCAATGTTAATTCCTCCAACCATAGCTCGAATATTGTCGACCACAATTATTTTATGATGAAGTCTTCGTCCTATTTTTAATCTTAAGACATGTATTGGTGAAAATCGTTTAACATAAATTCCTTGTGAAAACAATTTCTTCATTAGTTCTTTATCGAAATCTGCTGATGCATATCCATCAACAACAAGGTAAATCTTAATACCTCTTGCTGCTGCTAGGCAAAGTTTTTCAATGATTACTTTACCTGTTTCATCATTACTAAAAATATACACTTGTAAATGAATGGTATGTGTTGCACCATCAATTAGCTTACCTAGCATGCAAAAATAGGCGCCACCACTAGGAATCAGTTCCACATTGGCTTCAGCGTTTTCATTCATCACCTATCTTTACTATTAATGTTTTGACGGAAGCAACAAACGCCTGCCTATAAAAAATCGCAGGTAAACATTGTTTTGATTTAAATTAACTGTTTTAGGAAGGCTACTTGAAACAAAATAATCTGAAAAATGAACTCCTGTATACCATAGGGGGCCGTTATATCCGGCTATAATCCTAAAGTCACCATGAAAACCAATACGCGATTCAGATTGAATAACAACATCATTAACTTGTTCGACTGAAGCTGATTGTACATTGACGCCTGGCAATAACAAACCACTTACAAAATACTTTTCACGAAAAACCCAATTGTATCCATATCCTACATTGAAACCAATCAATCCGCTTACTGTTGACCTTATAGGAACATATTTTCCTGTTTCACGAGAAACCGGACCTTTTACGATTGTACTATCTGATGTAAGGCTATTGATATTTATTGTCAATCCTGCAATCCAACTTCCTGCAGATTTCAACTGCCTATCTATTTGCCATAATTGAGCCATAAACGAATATCGTTGTGGATTGAAATTGTAATATAAACTTCCATGAAGAATTACACTAGTCAAATCTTCTCTGATAGGATAACCTGAACCTGACCAACCCGGATAATTTGGCGATGGATTTTTAACATAAAACCCTCTGTATGCCTGAAGTAAACAGCTTGCCAAAAATCTTCTTCCAGTTAGTCCAAATCGCAATGAAGTTCCTTCTGTAATTCCTTTTTCAAGGGTGTCATTTTGTTCCAATCCGGGGATTGCACGGGCAAATTCAAATGTTAGCACCCTCCAATCAATACCGAAACCAAATGTAAGCGCATTATTTGGAGCAAATTTTAATCTATTCTTACTTTGGTAATCATATACATTGATTCGGTGACTCCGAAGCACACTAACACCTGTAATATGTAAATCTCTATAATGACTAGAAACAAAAGCTGTATCGTATTCAACCTTGCCAAAATGCTTCTTTACAAACGAACTGTTTTGAGTTTGGGCATTTATTATAAACGGTTGAAAAATGAACACAACAATTGTAATTACCCTATATTGGATAAGTAACCTCAAATGCGATTTTAGATTAATTTTATAAGTGTATACATTCTCCATAAGCTTGTGCCGCAGCTTCCATAATAGCTTCACTCATGGTTGGGTGAGGATGAACTGATTTTATAATTTCCATTCCGGTGGTCTCTAATTTTCTGGCAACTACAACTTCAGCAATCATCTCTGTAACATTTGTACCTACCATATGGGCACCTAAAAACTCTCCATACTTGGCATCAAAGATAACTTTCACGAAACCTTCTTTAGCGCCAGCGGCACTTGCTTTGCCACTTGCACTAAATGGAAACTTTCCTATTTTTAATTGGTAACCTGCTTCCTTGGCGGCTTTCTCAGTCATACCAACTGAGGCCACTTCTGGCAAGCAGTAAGTACAACCCGGGATATTATTATAATTCAAAGGCTCTGGATGATGCCCTGCTATTCTCTCAACACAAATGATACCTTCAGCTGAAGCTACGTGTGCCAATGCTGGTCCTTTTACGATATCTCCAATTGCATAAACACCTTTCACATTGGTTGCATAAAAATCATCAACCAAAACTTTACCTTTATCTGTTTTTACACCAACAGTTTCCAATCCCAAATTTTCTAAATTGGTTTGAACACCAACCGCAGAAAGTACTATATCTGCATCAATTTCAACAATGCCTGTTTTGGTTTTCACTTTCACTTTGCATCCATTTCCTGATGTATCAACAGACTCAACAGAAGCATCTGTCATAATGTCAATTCCTGACTTTTTAAATGATTTGGCTACTTCTTTCGAAACGTCTTCGTCTTCAATTGGAAGAATATTGGGCATAAATTCTACTATGGTAACCTTTGTACCCATTGCATTGTAGAAATACGCAAACTCACAGCCAATTGCGCCACTACCCATTACTACTATGCTTTTAGGTTGTGAAGGAAGAGTCATTGCTTCTCTGTATCCGATTACTTTTTTGCCATCAATTTTTATATTGGGCAATTCGCGGCTGCGGGTTCCAGTTGCCAATATGATTTGTTTAGCATCATAAACTTTCTTAGCTCCTGCTGCATCTGCAACTTCTACTTTTCCAGCTCCAGCTAATTTACCGGTACCCATGATTACATCTATTTTATTTTTTTTCATTAAAAATGCAATCCCTTTGCTCATCCCATCTGCAACTCCCCTGCTACGATTAATCACTGCCCCGAAGTCATGACTTGATTCGCTCACATTAATACCATAATCTTTTGCATGTTTAATGTATTCAAATACTTGTGCTGATTTGAGTAATGCTTTTGTAGGAATACAACCCCAATTTAAGCAAACACCACCCAAGCTTTCTTTTTCAACAATGGCTGTTTTTAATCCTAACTGACTTGCTCTTATGGCAGCAACATATCCACCAGGACCACTGCCTATGACTATTACATCGTAATTCATAATTTACTATTTATGGTTGCAAAATAATCAAAATATCAAGTTTGGTAAATATTAGTTCAATTAGGACGCTTTTATTCTTTGTTTTTGAGCATAGACCTAATTTTTTTGCGGTTGCCTACAATCCACAAAATATCGTCAATTTGAATAATTTCATTTGAATCCGGGTTTAATATCCTTTCTCCTTTTCGCTCAATACCAACAATAAGCGCTTTCAATTTTTCTCTAAAACCGCTTTCTCTAATGGAAAGGGAAAGGTATGGAAATCCAGGGCCTACTACAATCTGCGAAAGAGAAATTTCAGATACATCTGTAGTTTCTTTTGGTTGACTTTCATTGGCTATTTCTATTTCTTTTTTAAACTTCAATATCTGTTCATCAGTACCAATTACTGAAATTCTGTCAAAGGGGAATAATCTTTCATTTTTATCGGGTAGCATTATGGTTCGATTTCCTCTTTCAATCATTGCGATATTTATCCCAAATTTTTCTCTTACGCCAAGCTCTATCAATGTTTTTCCTATCAAAGTTGAATCAATATCTATATCAAAAATGGCTAAATGTGCATCCCAAGGTATAAGTGAAGAAACTTTACTATGAGGCTGTAATTTTTCTCGTATATGATAATTATGAATAAAACGCTCTTCTATCTTCACAGAGAAAGCATGTAGTTTTCTAGAAAATATAAATCCTGAAACGAACATGATACACACCGCTGATATAATTGCTACGTACACGTTAAAAAATTGATTAAAAAGGATAGCAACCAATAAAATACCAATCAGTATTCTCAATAGTTCAAGCACAATCATAGGTCCTCTGTTAAATTTATTAACCCATAAAACTGTGTATGACGGCTTACTTATTTTCCGTGTTGTGAGCATCCATAAAAAGGGTGATAAAACAATTAATGCAATAGCTGTTAATATAACATTACTCCAGGGCGATGTAGTAATCCAATCTAATGGTTCAACAATGTTTTTAAATGCTAAAATAATCGCAACTATAATGACACCATTTAAAATTACAATTTTTATAAATGATTGTAACACATTTTTCCAATGATTTTCTGATTGTATTCGTTGTGCACCAGTGCTGTATCTGTTTAAACTAGTTAGCACTTTAGCTGGCAATACCCTTTCCAAAAACTCGTATAATGGCTCAGCTGATTTAATTAAATAGGGTGTAAAAAAAGAGGTTATTACGGACACACCTACTGCTATTGGGTATAGAAAATTCGAGGTAACACCGAGCGTTACTCCTAATGTTGCGATAATAAAAGAGAACTCTCCAATTTGTGTCATGCTTGTGCTTGCCTGCAATGATTGCTTGAGAGGCTGACCAGACAAAATTGCCCCTATAGCCACATAAATGGTATTACCAAAAATGACTGCTATGGTGAGTATCATAACAGGAATAGCATGTTCATACAATAAGTTGGGATTTATAAGCATGCCTACTGAAACAAAAAATATTGCACCAAATAAATCCTTCACCGGTTTATTCACATGCTCAATCCTTTCTGCCTGAACGGTTTCTGCAAGCAAGCTACCCATTATAAATGCACCTAACGCTGCAGAAAATCCTACCAAACTGGCCAACAATACCATTCCAAAACAAAGGCCCAGCGAAAGGATAAGTAATGTTTCGTCATTTAGCCATTTAGCTGCTTTTTTCAATAAAGATGGAAGGATAAACACACCAGCTAAAAACCATAGGATAAGAAAAAATAATAACTTAAAAACTTGAATTGCCAGTTCAACACCTTCAACACTTTTTGATACCGAAACGGTAGTAAGGAGTACCATTAATAGCACAGCTACTACATCTTCAATAATGAGAACACCTACAACAATACTAGCAAATTTTTTCGGCTTAAGATTGAGCTCTTCAAAAGCACGAAATATGATTGTTGTTGATGAAATGGCAAGAATACCTCCTAGAAACAAACTGTCAATTCTACTCCAGCCCATCATCTTTCCTAG
>JBIINH010000135.1:0-6603 GCA_044337585.1 Bacteroidia bacterium | reverse complement strand
AAGTTTGGACTTAGATCATTAAAATAAGTATTCGACCTGTTTTGTAAATAATATTTTCCAAGCAATACCCCATCTTCGGTATATACTTCAGAGGCCAAATAGGTTTTTGGATTTTCTAACTCTTCTAAAGACGGCAGCTCACCAAACCAACCAAGTGATATGGTCCAAATCAATAGGCTAAAGAGTGTAATTCCACCCGCAAATAGAGTCCATATCCATTTGATGTAGTTTTTATACGGGTTGTTGAATAGCTCCTTTATTTTCACTTTCGTATTGGGGTTAAGGTTTTTCTTTTCTCTTGAAAGAACGTGTTGTATGCATCAGTTTTCTGATTTTTTAACATTTTTCTGAAATTAGTAACTGAAATGATAAAATGAACATAGCTACCATTAAATTTCATTTGATTTTTTATTAAATCTATTTTTTCAATTTCTGCAATGTATTTCATTCCATTGTTAAGATTTGCAAATTGTACTACATATACCAATTGATATCCATCATTAGTAAGTAAGTTATTTACCCTAAGCTTATCTGTGGTCATATACTCTTCACTATATCGATTAAAAACAGTCAACGCTTCATTATTATCAAATTTATCAACTTTAGTAGCAAAAACATAGTAGTGTGGTGCATTTTCCTCTATCTCAAACGCTGCACTGTCTTTTACAATAGGTTTGGTGGATACTGTATCAACTGGTCTGTTTATTACATTTAATATATTCGATGCGTATTCTGAAACATCTGTGTTGGGATAATCTTTTTTCAATAATTCAAGTTCGTTTGTGAAGTTTTCTTTAGGTTGTGTTTTTCCAATTGCCAGCGCATTTATCAAATCAAATTTCGCCATCATGGCATTTCCTTGAAATTCGGTTTTTGCTTTTTTCACTTGAGTAAATACTTCATTGTAATTTCCATTTTGAAACGATGCATAAGTTTGTTCATATAACAATACGATTTCTTTATTACTAGAGTCATCAGGTGTAGCTAGTGGTTTGTTTTGCAATAGTAGTGAGTATGGACTATTGGGATATCTGGTTATTAGTGTTGCTTTGATAAAATTGGCCTTTGCCTCATCTTTCAAGCTAATGTACATTTTGTATTCCCGATACAGTACCTCAGGTTCATATATATTTGCGGGAAACCTTTCAAGCATTATATCAAAGTTTTTGATGGCTTCTTTAAAATCAAGTAATTTCTCATTATACAAAACACCTATTCCGTAGTAGGAATCTACTATCTTTTCGTTTGATTTTTTTAAATCAGATTCAGCGAAAGGAACATTTTTTATCCACTCTTTTCTATTTGCTACTGCTTGGGCTGCACTGTCTTTTTTATCTGCCGTTTTATTTGTTTCTACAGCATCTTCAAACGTCATCTTTTCGGCAGTAACTTTTCCATCAGGTGTAACGGGTTGGTTAATGGGGGCTTTTTCTTTTTGAGACAGTCGCCAATAGTCCTCATTTATTCTTCGGCCCCATTTTTTCATGCTAAAGAACTCAGCCTGCCCATTTACAATTGTTGTTTTATTATAGAAATACCATTGGCCAGTACCTGTAGTTTGATTAAGGCCTTGTCCAATTGCCATATCTGGCGATGCACCTACTTTTTCATTAGCTTTTCTCATTTGCTCAGCTTTTGTTTTTCTATCGATATCAGCTTTTTGTGCAATGATCCACTGATCAATTTTCTTTTCAATTTCCTCTGGCGAAAGCTGAGCAATTTTTTGGAGGCTATCTTGTGTTTCTATTTCTACCAAGTATTCAATTAGCTCACTAAGTAAATCTTTCTTATCAATGATTTTTTCATAGTCTTTATACTCTTTGCTAATAGATGAAGCTGTGCTATCATAATAGGCTTGAGCTAGTTTATAATCTGGTAATTCTAAATAAATATTCCCTAATGCCAGATAGGATAGTGCTTTTTGATTTTTGCTTTTTGTGCTTGATAAAATCGAAAGCTTGTATTGTTTTATGGCTTCAGGAATATTGTTTTGTTTATATTCGAGTTTCGCCATCTCATAGTGTATTTGATCATACATGCCATCATTCTTTTCGTCTTTAAGCATTCGCTTAAGTGATCGCCTTACTTTTTTTACAGCGTTTTTATCTTTGGGGTCATAAGCTCTAGCAACATTAATACTGGCATTGAACTCAAATTCGTAAGGTGCATTCATACCAAGTATTTTGGTGAAGTATTCGTTTGCCTGTTTTATGCTGTCAATACTTAAATAAAGTTGTCCAAGAATGTAGGTGTATCGAATTTTATCAGGTTTTTTCGAAGCATTAGCTAACGCTTTTTCCATGTGGGTGGCAGCTGTTCGGTATTTATCTTGTTCTATATTTATATGGGCAGCCGTTGCATACATTTCTTTATAATAATCTTTTGGATATAAAGGGAACAAACGCTGTTTCAATGTTGGCTTAATTTCAATGCCTTTCGATGTTTTGGGCCCAAATTCGCTGATGCAATTATTAATGATTGCTTCGGCTTCATCAGGTTTTTTCATTCCCATATATCCCTTTGCAATCAAGGTAGTGGCGATAGGTTTAAGTCCTCCATCTTTATATCGGCTATTGATGTACTGGAGTGCCTCTATTGAAGCAAAATAATCGCGCTTATAAAAATGTGATTTTGCAATAAGCAAATAACTATCATCGGTATATTTACCTACTGTATGATCTTGTATCGATTTAGAAGCTTTTTTTAATACTTCGTCTAAAGGTTGGGTAACCCCTTTTGCAGATGCTTCGTCACCGTAGGGGAAAACATCAATAATTTTTGTAAAATCATTGATATGCCCTTTTTCTAGTGTTTGCGTTACTTCTAAAAGTTTTATTTCGCCATTAAAATACACATTGTAGTGGCCTGTCATGGTGTGCCATGCCCTATTGATTTTCCTTTCGCGAGTAGGGCTGCAATGCCATAGCATAGCCATTACAACAACGAATAAAAAATGATATAATGGCTGATGTTTCAAGCTTGGTTTTACTTACTGCAGTATATGCTTAACTTTGAAACCACAAAAATATTTTATACCGTGTAAGTACCAAATCTTTATTCAAATGGCAAAACCCAATCAAAAACTTATCAAAAAACTAAAAAACAGGTATCGGCTTGTAATGATTAATGATGCCACGTTTGAGGATAAGTTCTCAATTAGCCTTACACCGCTCAACCTATTTGTAGGGTTTAGTTCGTTTCTTGTATTTTTTGCTGTAATCATCATCATGTTAATTGTATTTACTCCCATAAGGGAATTAATACCGGGCTATACCGATACCCAAACAAAGAACAATGTTATAAACTTAGCTTATAAAACAGACTCGTTGGAAGCAGTATTAAAAAATCGGGATTACTACTATAAAACAGTACTTAATATACTAAAAGACAGTATTGTGCAAGAAGTTGAACTTCAACTAGAAAAACAAACCCCAAATGATAAGCCTACAGATATGAGTAAAACAAAGGTAGAGAAGGAATTTACCAAAGAGTTTGAAAGCCAAAAAGAACAATATAACATAAGTTTGAACAGCAAAAAGGCTACCAATCAAAACCTGTTTTTTAAACCTGTAGATGGCAAAGTGTCAAGAAAATTTTTGAGGAACGAGCATCCGGCAATTGATATTGCCGCTAAAGCAAATGATCCGGTAAAGGCAATATTAGATGGTAGGGTAATTTTTACAGGGTGGAACAAAGAAACAGGCAATGTTCTAGTAATACAACACGCTCGTAATCTGGTTAGTATTTACAAGCACAATGCTGGTATTTTAAAAAAATACGGTACATTTGTACGCGCAGGAGAATCTGTATCAATTGTAGGAAATTCCGGAGAATTGACCAATGGTTATCACTTGCATTTAGAGATTTGGGAAAATGGCACAGCTGTAGACCCTGAAAAATATTTGAACTATTAACATTTAAATCCTTAAAGATGTCAGTATTTAATTCGACAAAAAGCACAGCGGGAAATAACACCACAGGTGCACCAAACATAATTAACGGTGGAACAAGTATCATAGGCGATCTTACATCAGAAGGAGATATGAGGGTTGATGGCCAAGTAAAAGGTTATATAAATTGCAAGGCTAGATTGGTCATTGGTGCTACAGCTTCCATTGAAGGGGATATAAAAGCTTCCAATTTAGAAGTGTCGGGTAAAATAGATGGAAACATTATCGTTGGCGAATTGCTAACTGTAAAGTCTAGTGCAATTATTAACGGAGATATAAATACTAGCAAGTTGATTATTGAATCTGGGGCAGAGTTTAATGGCCATTCATCTATGAAGGATTCAAAAAATAGCATAAAAATTACCGAAAAACCAACCAGTCAGAGTCTTGGACATAAAGCCGAAAAAGCAATATAACCATATCCTTAAATATACCAATATCGCTTTTCAAATGATAGCAATAGTGGTATTAGGAGCATTGGGTGGTAGATATATTGACAACAAAACAACCTATGATTTTCCAATTTTTACATTGATTCTTACAGTATTTTCAGTGTTTGTTTCATTGTATGTTACCATTAAACAGATAATAAAAAAATGAATTCGGTAAAACGATTTACCAGGTCTCTGGTTATATTTAGTACATTAATTGCTTCAATGATGCTTGCCATTCCAAGCGTTAATCAAAATATTCAAATAGAATCTATCACATGGATTGCACTCATTTATTATGTACTTTTATCCTATATTACATTTAGGATTACCCATTCGGCAGTAGCAAAAGACAATAAAACGTTCATAACTCGTACTTACAGTGCAATTGGAATAAGATTTATTTTCACCTTATTTCCACTCATTATCTACCTACTATTCAGCCCCGAACGATCAATTATTTTTGTGATTGTTTATCTTTTGTTGTATTTATTATTCACATCTTTTGAAATTTATTTCCTTGTGGTTAACTTGCGCCCCGATTTTAATAAAAAGAGTCCTGATGCAGCGCAATAACAAAAAGATTTTCAAATACTTAGTTCCTGTTTTTCTTATTCTCTTCTTGGTGAGTTACATCAGCCTTCAGTTTGCTTCTGCTGAGTCAACAGCAGTTCACACAGAACAAACAAATACGATTGAACCACATGCTGCTTCTGAACCAAATTATGATAGCCATTCTGATGTGCCAGAGAGAGTAGATGCCGGAAAAATTATTATGGAACATATTACGGATGCATACGATTGGCATATTGCAACTATTGGTCACACCCACATTTCAATTCCACTCCCTGTAATTATCTACGATCAAAATGGGATGCATATATTTTTATCTTCCAAGTTTCACCACGGTCATGAATCACATGACGGTTTTGCCCTTCACGAGGGTAAAATAGTGGCTTTAAATTCAGATGGAAGTGTGAATGAACATGCATCTTTTTATGATATTTCTATCACCAAAAATGTTGCTTCAATGATGATTTCGGTGATTATTTTGCTTTGGGTCATGTTTTCGGTAGCAGGTCACTACAAAAGAGGGTACAAACGTGCACCCAAAGGTTTACACAATTTAATTGAAATGGGTATTCTTTTTATTCGTGACGAGATTGCAAAGCCATCAATTGGTAAAAAGTATGAAAAGTTTATGCCTTACCTTTTGACAATATTCTTTTTCATTTTTCTGAATAATCTTCTAGGCTTAATACCTTTTTTTCCAGGGGGAGCAAATGTAACAGGTAATATAGCTGTTACGTTAGTCTTGGCATTGTTCACATTTATTATTACATCTATCAATGGCAATAAGGCATATTGGACACATATCTTTTTGCCTCCGGGAGTACCTAAAGCACTATGGGTATTATTGATTCCCATTGAAATTATTGGAATGTTAAACAAGCCCATCGTATTGATGATTCGTTTGTTTGCAAATATTACTGCTGGTCATATTATCATATTAGGATTTTTCAGTTTGATATTCATCTTTGGAGCAATGAATCAATCATTGGGTTTAGGAGTGTCTGTTCTGTCAGTTGCCTTTACCACATTCATGAATTTCCTTGAATTGCTTGTGGCATTTTTACAAGCATATGTATTTACATTACTCTCAGCACTATATTTTGGTTCGGCAGTTGAGGAACATCATCACGAAGAACATCACTAATTATCAATTCAATAAATAAACAATTAATCAAAAACAATTATGACACTTTTAAACATTCTATTGCAAGTTGCTACAGATCCAGGATTTGCTAAAATGGGAGCAGGTATCGGAGCAGGTCTAGCTGCTATCGGAGCAGGTATGGGTATTGGACGTATTGGCGGAAGCGCTCTTGAGTCGATTGCTCGTCAACCTGAGGTTTCTGGAGACATTCGTGCAAATATGATTGTAGCCGCTGCTTTGATCGAAGGTGCTGCATTCTTCGGTATAGTAGTGTGTCTATTGATCGTGTTGCTGTAAGCAACAAAGCATTGTTATACAAAGTAAATAACTTGAATACTACATTCAAGTTATTTACTTGCTTAGCATTTATTTTTATTGAATTAATTACAGTATTAACAAATAAAATATGGAATTAGTAAAACCCGGTTTAGGCTTATTATTTTGGATGACCATCACGTTCAGTATCGTGTTGTATTTGTTATCTAAATTTGCTTGGAAGCCAATA
>JBIINH010000134.1:0-6621 GCA_044337585.1 Bacteroidia bacterium | reverse complement strand
CATATTGCAGCATTGCTTCAAAATAAAGGGAAAATTGTGGCAATGGATACGGAAAATTACAAACTCGATGAATTAAAGAGACGCGCCAAACGAGCAGGTGCAGATACCATTGAATCAGTACTTTGGCCTACCGAAAATGCAAAAGTTCTAAAGAAGTACAATCAATTTGCCGATCGCATTTTATTAGATGTACCTTGTTCTGGTTTGGGTGTACTGCGCAGAAATCCTGATGCCAAATGGAAATTGCAAGCTGATTTTATTGATCGTATCAAAGTTGTGCAACAACAAATTCTTCAATCGTATACCAGCATGCTTAAACCGGGAGGGAAATTGGTTTATGCTACGTGTAGTATTTTACCTTCTGAAAATGAAAATCAAGTGGCTCAATTTCTTTCTACTCATCAAGAATTTGAATTGGAAGAAATACACCATACTTGGCCCGAGGATGGATATGACGGATTTTTTATGGCACGGATTGTGAAAAAGAACTAATGTGTGATTTCTTTGAAGGACTAATATGATTGGGGATTTTTAATAATATTGAAATATGATTATAAGGCTAATTTGCACACCATTGTTTGCAGTATTCTTTGTATTGCTACATGCACAAGATGCATATCGATACAAGCAATTAGGACAATGGAATGATACCCAATTGCCAATGCTAAACTCGCCCGAGGGACAGCGATGGAATGAGTTAACCGGTTGGGTTGATACCACTTCGGGTAAAGAATACGTCATTATGGGTTCTATTGATTCGGTCTACTTTTTTGATGTTTCCGACCCCGCTCAAATCAAAAAATGCGATGTTCGTTCGGGGTTAAATCGGGTGGTTAATCGAGATGTTGAAGTGTATGGCCATTATGCATATTGCGTGAGTGATAATGGTCCATCAGGCAAAATGCAAGTGTATGATTTGTCATATTTGCCTGATTCTGTGAGCTTAGTTTTTGAGAGCGACACATTTGGTCATAATGTTCACTCCATGTTCGTGAATCCAGAAAGTAAGCGGTTGTATTTATGTAGTGTAAAAAAATCACCAATCAATATCCCGATGATGGTATTATCTATTGATACGCCTGAAAAACCAAGTTTGTTAGGTTTGCTTGGAATAATTCCATCTGGGTGTGAACGGGTACATGAAGTATATATTAGACGTGATACTGCATTTTGTTCATGTGAATACAAAGGTTTGTTCGTTTATGATTTAAGGAATATGCAAAATCAAATACTATTGGGTGCAATTACACCTCCTTATCCTTATAATGGCTATAATCATACAAGTTGGCCAGATAGTGCATTACAACATATCGCATTTACTGACGAATTGCCAAATGGTCAGCCATTAAAAGTTTACCGCATAAGAGGATTTGATGACATGACTTACCTAACTCATTTCAATACTAATAATGGCGCAACACCACATAACTTATTTTGGGTAGGCAATTTACTTCATGTTAGCTGGTACCACGATGGAATATATACTTGGGATATGTCAAACCCAAGAAAACCCAAAGTTCATGCTTATTTTGACACTTATCATCAAAATGCAACTGGAGATTATTCAGGTTTTAAGGGTTGTTGGGGTGTTTACCCGTTTTTCCCTTCGGGTAATATTGCTGCTAGTGACATGACCAACGGACTCTTTATGATAAGATATGACCAATCTGTTGGCCTAAATAATCAAGAAAATGATTTTGAAAATCCTGTTGCTTATCCTAACCCTTCAAATGATTTGCTGATGTTGGATTTAAATGTAATTGAATCCGGCAACTATTCCATTCAATGCTTTGATTTGCAAGGTAAAAGAATGTTTATTCAGCTAGGCAATATCGCAGATGGGTCAAATGGTATTATTATTGAAAAGTTTTTAGAACTCGATTCAGGAATTTACGCATTGACCATTGAAACAGATATGGGCTATAAGCATACTATTAAAATATTAAAGCAATAAGTGCAACGCATCATTTTTGTATTTCTATTTAGCATTGTCTTTTCAAATGTTGGTGTAGTTGCACAAACAAGCAAGGCCACTACGAGGGAATTTGGAGAAAGGGATGTCGACTTTAACTCAGGGTATCGAAATATTGATACTAGCATATATAGAAGTGAAATATTTGATGCTGCTACTAACTTATTGTTATTTCAAAATCTGGGAAATATTGGCACTCCTTCAAGGTCAGTATATTTTAACACCATACGTGAATCAGGTTTTGGCTATGCCTTTCACCCTTTTGCCACATATTATAAATTTCCATCAAAAACATCTTATTTAAATACCAAAAGGCCCTTTACAGATATAACTTATGCTCAAGGAAAGGTTGAGTTAATATTCTTAAAACTAAAGCATGCTCAAAATATCAATCCTAGATGGAATGTAGGTTTAGATTTTCAGCGTGTTGTTTCTCAAGGATACCAAGATAGAATGGCTACTAGTATTTACAATATCAATGCATTTACTGCTTACACCAGCAAAGACCTTAGGTATATGTTGCTAGCAGACATGAATTGGAATAGGGGGGTAAATCTTGAAAATGGAGGTATCATCAGCGACTCTGCTTACGAAGCATTAGAGGGAAATACAAAAAATGTTGACATAAGGCTTAATGGTGCACAAACCCGTTTTCGTAATCGCTCGGCTTATTTGAAACAATATTATCGTTGGGGAAAATCCAACTTTACGTATACCGAAAAAGATACATTTTATTCATTTGAAACCAAGTCTCAACTTTCATATTCCATTCATGCAGAAGAGGACAATTTTATATTTGAAAATAATGGAAATAGAGATCAGTATTTATTGCCAAACCAATATTTTGATACCACACAAAATGCATATGATTCAGCCTATTACGGAAGAATAAACAACCGAGTGCAATACCAATATTTTAGCCACTATGCCTTGTCACCTAAAAAAATATTTGACTACGATTCACTAAAACAAATAATTGAATGCGGTGCAACACATCAAATAATTGCAGTAGCCCAACAGCCCTTTTCTCAGCATTTTAATAATGTTGTGTTGCAGGCAGGATATTTTCTGATGGATGACAACAAGCAATCACAAATTGTTTCGGTATCAGCTGATGTAACGGTTTCGGGTTATAATGTAGGTGATTATAAGCTATATGGTTTAATACAAACCCGGTCAAAAAGTTTACAACTAGGATTGGACGCTACGTTTCAAGCTTATCGGCCTGACTATGTATTTCAGAATTTTAAATCAAATGCTTTCATCTGGGAAAATAATTTTTCAAAAATTAATACCCAATCCGTTTCTGGTTTTATTACAACCAGAAAATTTCGAAATAATATAAAATTACATATTACTCAAACAAAGGTTTCCGGATGGACATTTATCAGTGAAAATGACTTCCGTCCAAGGCAGGTTGATGAGTCGATATCCATTACCCAAGCTAAGTTAGACAAGACCATGCAAATTGGTAAGTTTCATTTTGAGCATCAAATAATTTACCAAACAAGCAATAACAAGGCTATTCCATTGCCCGAATTCTTCGCATTTTTGAGATACACTTATCGAGCAAGATTTTTTGGAATCAGTAAGTTTCAACTTGGGTTTGATGTTTTCTACAATACTTCTTATTTTGGTATGGGTTATCATCCTTCGCAGCGCATGTTTTTTGTGCAAGGGAATACCAAAATTGGTAATTACCCAATAGTAGATCCGTTTTTGGTTTGTGAAATTAAAAAAGCATCTTTTTTTGTAAAGTATGAACACGTAAATCAAGACAGAATTCGCACGGGTATGTACTCCACTCCACACTATCCTGTGTCTCAGGCAAATTTGCGATTTGGTTTAAGATGGCGTTTTTACGATTAACCTTTAATGAGTTCGTTAGCAACTGCTGCTTTTAATGAGGAGGCTATGCCAAAAAATAACTTTAATTCTGCTTTGATTTCATCCTCAGATTCTCCCAATTTTATCATGTTTTCAAGCTTAATTATTTTTTCGTTTGCGGTTTCATTGCCTAACATCAAAATACTTGATTTGATTTTATGTACAGCAGAATACAAGTTCTGCATATCGTTTTGGTTGGCTATGAGTTCCAATTTGTCAAGATCTTGCGAAGTTTGCTGCATAAACATACGCAATATTTCCAAAACAAAGTTTCTATCGTTATTACCTATTTCGTTGAGGTATGTTAAGTCTAATTGCATCCCACAATCTTACTTTCAAAAGGTAGTTACCTTTCCCACAAAATAAATTTTTATGTTAATAACTATGAATGAGGTGGATTACAACCTCAGTAAAATTATATTTGAAAGATGGAAAATAAAGGAGTTTGTCTGCTTACTATGGCACCGGTCAGGATTCTTCCAGATAATACAACTGAAATGGTTTCAATGCTATTATTTGGTGAAACGGTTGACATCCTATCCGAGAATCATGAATGGTTTGAAGTTAATTGTGTTTACGACAGCTATAAAGGTTGGATAAACAAAAAGCTAATAACGGTACTCAATAAGCAAACCCAAGTTACTTCAGAAGTTCTTTGCAATTCTAGGTTTTGTGAAGCCGCTTATAAAAATGGAAGCATATTGCTTTCGCCCGGTTCGTCTTTACCTAATTACCATAACGGAAATTGTATTGTTGAAACACATTCATATCATATAAGTGATGCTGTAATTAAGCCATTGGGCTCATTGGTGGAAACAGCTTTATCGTTTTTAAATACGCCATATTTGTGGGGTGGTCGTTGCTTATCAGGTATTGATTGCTCGGGATTAACCCAAGTCGTATTTAAAATGCACGGTCTGAAATTGCTACGCGATGCTTCACAACAATCAAACCAAGGCGAAATCATCAACTTTAGAAGTGAATCAAAACCTGGTGACTTAGCTTTTTTTGACAATGATAATAGTAAAATTACCCATGTAGGTATCCTTATGGATGATGCTAAAATCATTCATGCATCAGGAAAAGTACGTGTAGATTTGATGGATGATTATGGAATTATTAATCAGGAAACAGGAAAATACTCCCATAAATTAAGAATCATTAAAAGATTGAGTTAAACATTACCCGTGTATATTTGTTGAAACTTTAAATTAAATATAAATATTATGGCTCTTCAAAAAGGCGACAAAGCCCCATCATTTAAACTAATTAATACTGATAAAAAAGAAGTAACATTAGAAGACTTCAAAGGTAAAAACCTTATCATCCATTTCTTTCCAGCTGCATTTACAGGCGTATGTACTACGCAACTTTGCACCGTTCGTGATGCAATTGGTTTGTATCATAATGACAAAGCAGATGTTGTTGCTGTGTCTGTTGATTTACCTTTCACATTAGGTAAATTTAAAGACGAACAGAACCTGAACTTTCAACTATTGTCTGATTTTAATAAAGATGCCATTAAATCCTATGGCGCAATCTATGAAGACTGGATTTTAGGTTTGAAAGGAGTTGCCAAAAGAGCAGCATTTGTTGTAGATGCTAATGGAACCATACAATACGCAGAGGTATTAGAAAATGCAGGTGAACTGCCAAATTTCTCAGCTATCAATGATGCCCTAGCTTCATTAGGTGTTTCTGCGCAAGCGTAGTCCAATATTATTATAAGCATTATAAAGGCTGACCTCATTGGGCAGCCTTTTTTTATATATTGCAGTATGATTAATATAGATAACAAAAAACAAATAAGTGATTTATTGCAATTGTTAAATGACAAATCGAAGCCCACGTTTGGGAACATGAGTGCACAGCAAATGGTTGAGCATCTCATTTTATCTATTCGTTTGTCGATGGGAGAATTAGGTGATAAACTGTACATAGAAGAATCTAAAGCTGCTGCAATCAAACGTATGATTATACATACTGACCGAAAACTTCCAATAGGGTTTAAAGTGCCAATATTGCCCGAAACACCCGTGCCTTGTATTTATCCAAATATATCAACATCAATTCAGAAGCTGTTTGATTCAATAAGTTCATTTGAATCCTATTACCAACAAAATCCCAGTAAAACCCATGTTCACCCAACAATGGGATCCCTAAACTACATGGAATGGAAAATTATGCATGGAAAACACCTTGCACATCATTTTTCCCAATTTGGACTGATTTAACTTAGTGGGTTGATTAATGTAAAAAACCAATTATTAAAATTATTTTGTATTAATCAACCACAGGCCTATATTTGACCTCCCAAAAGATAATGGTTTCGTAGCTCAATTGAATAGAGCATCTGACTACGGATCAGAAGGTTACAGGTTTGAATCCTGTCGAGACCACCCAGAGAGCCACCGAATTTCGGTGGCTTTTTTATTTAATCGATTGTAGCGATTACTTTTAATTCAATAGCAATAGGAGTGGGTAAGCAATTTATTTCCAGAGTGGTGCGGCAAGGTGGGTTGTGCTCAAAATACTCAGCCCACAATTTGTTGTAAACTTGAAAGTCATCTTTCATATTGGTCAAAAACACGGTTACATCCACAATTTTATCCCAACTGCTTCCTGCTTCTTCCAATATCGTGCGTACATTGTTAAATACCGAACGGCATTGTGTTTCAATGTCATAAGATACAATCTCCCGATGCTCATTAAGCGTTACTCCCGGAATAATTTTAGTGCCTTTCTCGCGTGGGCCAACACCA
>JBIINH010000133.1:0-6634 GCA_044337585.1 Bacteroidia bacterium | reverse complement strand
ATGCGCAACCGTCAGTTGGTGGCAGCGTGGGCTTATGAAAAAGGCAAAGCCGACAACGTGATTGAGTGGGTGAAAAAAGATGGCAAAACCTATGTGCGTGTAAATGACTACGACAAACTGAGGGCGATATTTGGGGAGTTGCTAAAAGAAATTCAACGCATCAAATCGGAAGGCGATTACAAAGCAGCCACTGCACTGGTTGAAGGATACGGTGTAAAAGTAGACCAAACCTTATTGAAAGAAGTGCGCGCGCGCTTTGAGGTATTAAACGTTGCTCCTTACAAAGGATTCATTCAGCCGCAATTGGTTCCGGTATATGAAGGAGAAAAAATTGTGGATGTGAAAGTAAAATATCCGTCTGATTTTTTGCAGAACCAATTAGAACTCGGAAAGAAATACGGATATTTACCTCAGTATAATTAATAGATATATGAAAAGAATAGTTTTTGTAGTCACCGCACTTTTAATGGGTACGTTTGTTTTTGCACAAGGCCTTCAAGTAGGAGCAAGATTGGGTGTAAACAGAGGAACATTGAGCACTTCGGTTCCAAATATAAACGAAGGTCCTGTACAAACCGGTTTTACGGGAGGTGCATTTGGCAGGGTAAGTTTATTGGGATTTTTTGCCCAACCTGAATTGATGTATGCTCAGCATGTAGGCAAATTTGAGACAGCTGCAGGCAATTACACCAACAAGCTAAATTATTTCGATATGAATTTGATGGTTGGTTATAGCCTAATGGGTGTGGTTCGGTTAAATATTGGACCATCATTGGGAATGCTCATGGGAGCCAATCAAGATGTAGATAATGCAACAGTTGCTGATCCTGATTTTAATAAAAGCAATTTTGAATCATCTTATTGGGGACTTCAATTTGGAGGCGGTGTTGATGTAGGTAAAATTTGTATTGATATTCGCTGGATATCTAATATGACCGAGATGGGAAAAGTCATCAATGTCAACGGCATATCTAAAGACTACACTACAAATAGTCGACAACTGATGTTTAGCATTGGATACAAGTTTATAAAAATATAATACGGGTTTCTATTTTTAAAAAGGTTGTGAACACTAATTTTAAAAGCCATGCACAATAACCTAAAAATACATTTTTACATTGCAGTAGTTGGTATACTTACCATCTTTAGCCATAACAGTTATGGTCAAGATACGCTATCGGTTTTGTTTCTAGGAAACAGCTATACCAGTTACAACAACCTGCCTCAAATGGTAGCAGAATTATCGAAATCTGCCAATAAAACCCTTATTGTAGATGCGAATATGCCCGGAGGGTTTACCATTTCAAATCATCTAAACGACTTAACGTCTATTAATAAAATCAAACAAAGAAAATGGGACTATGTCATTATCCAAGAACAAAGTCAACTTCCTACCATTGATTTTTATCGATACAATGATATGTATCCTTCGTTAACCAAATTGAAAGACACAATAGAAAAGTACAATGCGTGTGCAAAAATAATTACCTACATGACATGGGGCAGGAGATTTGGTGGCATGCAATGTGACCCAAGCAATACGCACTGTAGCCCCAATTTTGTAAATTTCAATCACATGCAAGATTCTTTAACAAGTGCATATTTGGATATTAGTAACCAGCTTGGAATTCAATGCGCACCCGTTGGGGTTGTGTGGCAAAATATTTTTAACGAAACCTCTTATGTCTTGCATGATGGAGATAATAGCCATCCAAATATTGAAGGAAGTTATGTTGCAGCCTGTGCGATTTATACCAGCATTTGGAAACAAGGTTCTTCCGGATTAACATACTATGCCGGATTATCAAGTACGTTGGCACAATATTATCAATCCATTTCAGATGACACCTATTTCACAAGTATTTATGATTGGAATTTAACTATCAATAAACCACGTGCATTGTTTTCCATTTCTATACTTGATAAAACGGTCACACTAGAAAACCGTTCAACTCCAATAAATAATAAACTAACTTATCTATGGGACTTTGGAGATGGAGATACATCCACTGAAATTAATCCAATACACGAATACGCTACAAATGGTAGCTATACAGTAAAGTTAATAGCAATAAATTGTACTTTTTCTGATACACTACAAATAGAAATTACTGTAGGCTCAACAGGAATTCAAGAAGATGCCAAACATGCAATTGAATTTTACCCAAATCCAATAACCGATTACTTGAGTTTAAATACAGATAGCAGGTTAATTGGATCTGAATATTGCATTTATGACCCTATCGGAAAATGTGTATGGAAAGGCACAATTGATGCTGAAAATATGACTATAGACCTAGGGCATTTATCCAAAGGTTTGTATGTGTTTAAAATTGGAAACGAGCATAACCAAACTTTCAAAGTTGTAAAACAATAAGCATTTCTTTAGCCGATTTTTAAAATCAATTACTGGCAACAGGACTTGTGAAGAGAACACGACAAAATAAACTTCGCAAGTGATTGAAGTTGCATATCCATTCAATTTTAAAAGCGAACGAATAGTTTTTTAAAAATGCGTTTGCATATTCTGTAAGATTGTTTTACTTGCCTGCACAAATTGAACATCCTGCAAAACATATCGCTGAAGCCTTACAACACATTTGGAATCGATACCAAAGCCAAAGAATTTGTTGAAATAAACTCCTTCGAAGAGCTTCAATTGTTTTGCCAAATTTTCAACCTCAGCGAGAGGAATGTATTGATACTTGGTGGTGGAAGTAACCTGTTGCTCACACAAGATTTTGATGGGATGGCCATTAAAATTTCCATAAAAGGTATTGAAGTGGTTCACGAAAGTGAAAACCATGTGTGGGTAAAAGCAATGGCAGGCGAAGAGTGGCACCAATTTGTGTTATGGACAATTGAGCACCAATACGCAGGTTTGGAAAATCTTTCTTTAATACCTGGATGTGTTGGCGCTGCGCCCATGCAGAATATAGGTGCCTATGGCGTAGAAATTAAACACACCTTTGATTCACTGGAAGCCATTGAATTGAGTACAGGCAACAAAATTGTTTTCAATAATGAAGAATGCAAATTTGGCTACCGTGAAAGTATTTTTAAAAACGAAGCCAAGGGAAAATACATCATCGCATCGGTTACATTTAAGCTGAATAAACAGCCCGTATTCAATACCACATATGGCGCCATCCAGCAATATATTGACCAAATGGGGGTGAAGGAACTCAGCATCAAAGCAATTAGTGATGCCGTTGTTGCCATTCGCAAAAGTAAACTTCCCGATCCGGCCATACTCGGAAATGCAGGCAGTTTCTTCAAAAATCCTGAAGTTGATAAATCAGTTTATGAGGAATTGAAAGCCGCTTACCCCGAAATGGTGGGCTATCCCGCACAGGGCGATAAAGTAAAACTGGCAGCCGGCTGGCTGATTGAACAATGTGGTTGGAAAGGCAAACGTGTGGGCAACACCGGCTCGCACAAAGACCAAGCCTTGGTTTTGGTAAATTATGGCGGTGCCACAGGCGATGAAATCTATCAACTTGCCCTTGACATTCAACAATCTGTAAAAGATAAATTTGGGGTAGATATTATCCCTGAAGTAAACCTGATTTAATTTTTTCATTTTTAATACATAAACACAAGTCAGTTTTGTCCCTTTAAAATTGGGCAAAACGCTTGCTATTACTGACATCCTGTCGGTAAAAGATATTTGGCGAGATTTATGCCATCCGAAAGTCAAAAAGTACTATTTTTACAACCCATTTTTAAAATTTAACGACCACAAATAAGTATGTTAGCAAGCATAGTCAAGAAAATTTTCGGAAACAAGTCGGATAAAGATATCAAGCAGATACTTCCTTATGTTGATCAAATAAAAAAAGCATACGAGCCATTAGGTTCATTATCTAATGACGAGCTAAGGGGAAAAACAGGAGCATTCAAGCAAACGATTGCAACTTCGTTGGCAGACATTGATGCAGAAATAAAACAATTGCACGATGAAACAGAAGCTGAAGCCGATTTGCAATTAAAAGACGACCTGTTTAAGAAAATTGATAAACTGAAAAAAGACCGCGACACCGAGCTTGAGAAAACATTGATGCAAATATTGCCAGAGGCTTTTGCTGTAGTGAAAGAAACAGCCCGTAGGCTGACCGAAGATAAAGAACTAACGGTAACAGCAACCGAATTAGACAAAGAACTTGCCGCGCATGCCAAAGTGAAAAAGCCGGTGCGCATAGAGGGAGACAGAGCCATCTGGAGCAACACTTGGGAAGCAGCCGGAAGCATGGTTACCTGGAACATGATTCATTATGACGTGCAGTTAATTGGTGGTGTTGTTTTGCATCAAGGCAAAATTTCAGAAATGGCAACAGGCGAAGGAAAAACATTGGTATCTACTTTGCCTGCTTACCTTAATGCACTTTCAGGTCAAGGCGTTCATGTGGTTACGGTAAATGATTATTTGGCACGAAGAGATTGTGAATGGAACGGTCCCTTGTTCGAATTTCATGGATTGCGTGTAGATTGTATAGACTACCATCAACCAAATTCGCCCGAAAGAAGAAAAGCCTATCAAGCAGATATTACCTACGGAACCAATAACGAATTTGGTTTTGACTACCTGCGTGATAACATGACGCGCGATGCTGCTGAATTGGTTCAACGCAAACATCATTTTGCCATGGTTGATGAGGTGGATTCGGTATTGATTGACGATGCACGTACACCGTTAATTATTTCAGGTCCGGTACCTAAAGGAGATGACCAACAGTTTTATGCAATGAAACCGCGCATTGAGCGATTGGTGAATACACAAAAAACATATTTGAACACTGCCCTTGCTGATGCCAAAAAATTGATAACTGCCGGAAACGAAAAAGATGGTGGTTTCAAACTTTTGCAAGCCTACCGAGGATTACCAAAAAACAGTGCACTGATAAAATTTTTGGGTGAGCCCGGTATGAAACAATTGCTTACCAAAACGGAAAATTACTTTTTACAAGATCAATCCAAAGAAATGTACAAAGTAGATGCGGATTTGTATTTTGTAATTGACGAAAAAATTAACTCCGTTGACCTGACGGATAAAGGTGTAGAACTGATTACCGCATCAGGCGAAGATCCTCATTTCTTTGTGATACCAGATGTTGGAAGTGAAATTGCTGAAATAGAAAAATCAGTAAGTACAGATGATGAAAAACAAAAATTGAAAGAGCAATTGATGTTGGATTTTTCAATTAAATCTGAACGCATACACACCGTTAATCAATTGCTAAAAGCATATTGCATGTTTGAGCGTGATGTGGAATACATCATTGCTGATGCCAAAGTAAAAATTGTGGATGAGCAAACAGGACGTGTATTAGACGGACGTAGGTACAGCGATGGATTGCACCAGGCCATTGAAGCCAAAGAAAATGTAAAAGTTGAGGCTGCTACACAAACCTACGCAACGGTTACCCTTCAAAATTTCTTTCGCATGTACCACAAATTGTGCGGCATGACCGGAACGGCCGAAACCGAAGCAGGCGAGTTTTGGCAAATCTACAAATTGGATGTGGTGGTGATACCTACCAATAGAGCCATTTCAAGAAAAGATGAGAACGATATTATCTACAAAACCAAGCGCGAAAAATATAACGCGGTGATTGACGAAATTGTCAAACTAACCGAAGCTGGTAGGCCAGTATTGGTTGGTACTACTTCGGTTGAGGTGAGTGAATTGCTAAGCAGGATGCTTACCCTACGCAAAATCAGACACAATGTACTCAACGCAAAACAACACCAACGCGAAGCTGATATTGTTGCCGAAGCTGGTCAGAAAAGTACTGTAACTATTGCAACAAATATGGCCGGTCGTGGAACAGATATCAAGCTAGGAGAAGGAGTAAAAGGAGTAGGCGGATTGGCCATCATTGGAACCGAAAGACATGAGTCGAGAAGGGTAGACCGCCAGTTGCGTGGCCGTGCAGGTCGACAAGGCGATCCTGGTTCTTCACGTTTCTTTGTTTCGTTAGAAGATGACCTTATGCGTTTGTTCGGTAGCGAGCGTATCGCCTCTATCATGGACAGGCTGGGTATGAAAGAAGGAGAGAATATTGAACACTCCATGATTACCAAGAATATTGAACGTGCCCAACGCAAAGTGGAGCAAAATAATTTTGGTACCCGTAAGCGATTGCTTGAGTATGATGATGTGATGAATGCGCAACGTGAGGTGATTTATACCAAACGTAGAAATGCATTGTATGGCGAAAAGCTAGATTTGGACATTACCAATATGTTACATGATTTGTGTTCAGAGTTGGTAGAAACTTACCAAGAACAACGCAATTTCAATGAGTTTAAATTGGAATGTTTAAGGTTATTTGCTTACGAACCACAAATTTCAGAAAACGATTTTGTATCTGGAAAGACAGATAAGGTAACACTTGATCTTTATGAAGAACTATACGTTCACTACAAACACAAGTCGCAAACATTGGGCAAAGAAGCTTATCCGGTAATTAAAGATTTATATGAAAACCGAGGACAACAAATAGACCAAATCGGAGTGCCACTAAGTGATGGATTACGTGGCATGCAAATTCCTGTGAACTTAAAACGGGCATATGAGAACCAAGGTGCAGAGGTGATGAAGACATTAGAAAAATTCGCCACACTTTGGATT